>JBJOGT010000300.1:0-5744 GCA_046048115.1 Cyanobacteriota bacterium
CGCACCAAAGGGGGTCTTTTTACCCTGGCGATCGCACCGCTTGAGGAGATCCAACAGGGAATCGGTAATGTCCCCTACCACTTCAACTTCGGGAATATAACTACTGTCAATTTCAGCGTGGGTACTACCAATGTGAATAATCGGTAAATCCCCGTTGGGATTCCATTTTTTGGGGGAATATTCAATCAGGTCATACCCTACTGCAATCACCAGATCACTGCGCTCAAAGGCACAGGTAATGTGATCCCGTTGTTGTAACCCCACCGTCCACAAAGACAAAGGATGGGTGTAGGGAATGGTGCCTTTGCCCATGAACGTATTAGCCACGGGAATATTTAAATTTGTAGCAAACTCCGTTAAAGCCTCACTTGCCCCTGCCCGAATCGTGCCATTCCCCGCCAGAATAATTGGATTATTGGCTTTGGAAATAAGATTGGCCGCTGCCCCTAATGTCCGAAAAGCAGCATAGACTTTTTCCCGACTATCCCGACGGAGGGGTTTGCCATCCACGGGCATGGCGGCAATATTTTCGGGCAAATCAATATGGGTTGCACCGGGTTTTTCACTCTGGGCAAGTTTAAACGCTTTCCGCACCACTTCTGGGGTAATACTGGGACGGACAATTTGCCGTGTCCATTTGGTCACTGGGTCAAACATGGCCACCAAGTCTAAATATTGATGGGATTCAATATGCATGCGGTCAGTGCCCACCTGTCCGGTAATCGCCACCAGGGGCGCACCATCCAAATTCGCATCGGCCACGCCGGTCATTAAATTCGTTGCCCCAGGGCCCAGGGTAGAAAGACAAACCCCTGCTTTGCCGGTCAGTCGCCCATAAACATCGGCCATAAATGCGGCCCCTTGTTCGTGGCGGGTGGTGATGAAACGGATCGAGGATTGCTTGAGCGCTTCGAGGATATGAAGATTTTCTTCCCCCGGTACGCCAAAAATATATTCAACATCTTCGTTTTCGAGACATTGAACCAACAAGTCCGCTGTGTTTAATTCCCCCATAGTGTTGCCCAATCCCCTCAAATGCTAGATAAGTTAATAAAATAAATTGCCTAACCTAGCCTAACGAATTGCCGGGGCTTTTGGCGGTTAATTTAGGTTGTCCAGTAATCCTAATCATCGTTGGGCTGTTAAAAGCAGCATAGGGAATCTGTGGCATACTATTGTTCACAGTTTGAACTTGATTAAGGTTGGTGTTGTTTATGGCTGTTGCTCCACCTGTCTTAACCCGATCGCCTTGGGTTTGGCTAAAATCCCGTCTCTTCAATAATTGGGGCAATGGTCTGCTGAGTTTGGCGTTGCTGCCCCTGATTACCTGGGGGATTTGGTCGATCGCCGTTTGGGGTTTCACCATTGCCGATTGGTCGGTGGTCAGTCAAAATTTACGGTTACTGTTGGCGGGGCGTTACCCGGAAGAATTGTTATGGCGGGTTTGGGTAAGTTTGGGGATGGTGCTGGCGATCGCCGGATTATCCTGGGGCGGCCTGAGTCAGGGACGATTGTGGACAAAGTCGGCGCTGATTTATTTAGGCATTATCGCCTTTGGGGTGGTGGTGATAGCAGTACCAGGGGGATTGGCGGCGATCCTGAAAGTAATCGGACTACTGTGGTTATTCGGGGTTAGTAGTTTCGGCGGCAAAGGCTTGCGAGGGATAATCAAAAAAAATCAATGGGTTTTCGGTTTAGTGTGGTTGTTAACCTACGGTGTGATTCTGTGGTTATTGCAAGGGGGCTTGGGTCTAGAACCGGTTCCCTTAGATGATTTAAGTGGTCTCATTTTAACCCTGTTAACGGCGAGCATCAGCATTGTCTTATCCTTTCCCTTCGGCATTTTGTTAGCCCTAGGGCGGCAGAGTACATTACCGATTATCCGGGGCTTGGCGATCGCCTACATCGAGTTAATCCGGGGGTTACCGTTAATCGGCATTTTATTTATGGCCCAGGTAATGTTGCCGTTGGTGTTACCCGTGGGGGTGCGGCCAGATCGGGTTATCCGGGCGATCGCCGGGTTTACGATTTTTAGTTCGGCTTACCTAGCGGAAAATGTGCGGGGCGGTTTACAAGCCATTCCCCAGGGCCAACAAGAAGCGGCCAGAGCGTTGGGGTTAAATATTTTTCAGACCCTAGGCTTAATTGTCTTGCCCCAGGCCCTCCGCACCGTGGTTCCCGCCATCATTGGGCAATTTATTAGTTTATTTAAAGACACGTCTCTGTTGGCGATCGCCAGTTTGGTGGATTTATTGGGCATGGCGCAGTTGATTTTAGGCAATCCCAAATTTGCCGGGGATTACGCCGAAGTGTACCTATTTGTCGCCGCAATTTATTGGGGCTGTTGTTTTGCCATGGCCCAAGCCAGTCGCCACCTAGAAATGAAAGAATCTCCTTAGTTAAATCTCCTTAATTAGAATAGATGCACTCATCTAGAGCTTTGTCTAATTATTGGCACGCCTATACCAGTATAATCTAATTCAGATATCTTAATGAAAATGCTCGATCATTTCATAAAAATGTATCTTGCCAGAATGCAAAATGCCCACGAATTACTCAAATTCTATGCCGATGTCCCCTTGCTCCAAACAAAAAAAAGGAGTCCAGAGCCTCCCCTAAAATTTATGAGAAAAGTGTTAGTTGTTCTCTAGACCTTAGTAGTCGAAGTCACCACCGGGAGCACCAGCGGGAGCTTTTTCTTTTTCGGGTTTATCGACCACGATACATTCGGTGGTTAAGACCATTCCGGCGATGGAAGCGGCGTTTTGCAGGGCAGAACGGGTGACTTTGGCGGGGTCAACAATACCAGCGGCGAGCATGTCTACATACTCTAGGGTGGCGGCATTGTAACCGATGTTAAAGTCTTTCTCTTTCACCCGCTCGGAAACCACAGCACCGTTTTGACCGGCATTTTCCGCAATCCGTTTTAGGGGAGCGGGTAAGGCACGGGCAACGATTAAGGCACCAGTGAGGGCTTCATCAGCGAGGTTGCCATTGGCCCATTCTTCGAGTTGGGGAGCTAGGTGAGCCAAGGTTGTGCCACCACCGGGAACGATGCCTTCTTCCACCGCTGCTTTAGTGGCGTTGATGGCATCTTCGAGGCGCAATTTACGGTCTTTCATTTCCGTTTCTGTTGCTGCACCGACTTTGATCACGGCAACCCCACCGGCTAATTTCGCCAAGCGTTCTTGCAGTTTTTCTTTGTCGTAGCTGGAATCGGTTTCATCGATTTGGCGACGGATTTGTTCGCAGCGGGCTTTAACGGCAGCTTCGTTACCTTCGGCCACAATGGTGGTGTTGTCTTTGGTGATGTTGATGCGACGGGCGGAACCCAGGCTATCCAAAGACGCACTTTCGAGTTTGAGACCGGCATCTTCACTGATTACTTGACCACCGGTTAGGGTAGCGATGTCTTCCAGCATTTGTTTGCGGCGATCGCCGAAACCGGGGGCTTTAACGGCGGCCACATTCAACACACCGCGTAGACGGTTAACCACGAGGGTAGCCAGGGCTTCTTTCTCAATGTCTTCAGCAATGATCAAGAGGGGCTTACCTTGACGGGCAACCTGTTCGAGGATGGGAACGAGATCTTGCACCAAGTTGATTTTTTTGTCGGTGATCAGGATGCGGGGATCTTCGAGAACCGCTTCCATACGTTCCGCATCGGTGACGAAGTAGGGGGAAATATAGCCTTTGTCAAAGCGCATCCCTTCGGTGATTTCCAACTCGGTGGTCATGGATTTACCTTCTTCGAGGGAAATAACGCCTTCTTGGCCCACTTTATCCATGGCGTTGGCAATCATTTGGCCAACTTCTTCATCGTTACCGGCGGAAATGGCACCTACTTGGGCGATCGCCTTGGAATCTCCCACGGGTTGAGCGTGTTCTTTAATCCGTTCAACAAGGAATTCTGTGGCTTTATCAATGCCGCGCTTGAGGGCGATGGGATTAGCACCGGCAGCGACGTTGCGTAACCCTTCTTTGACAATGGCGTGGGCGAGCACCGTGGCAGTGGTGGTTCCGTCCCCAGCGACATCGTTGGTTTTGGAAGCCGCTTGGCGAATTAAGGAAACGCCGGTGTTTTCAACGTGGTCTTCCAATTCAATTTCCTTGGCAATGGTTATCCCATCGTTAATGATTTGGGGAGAACCAAATTTTTTCTCTAAAACGACGTTACGACCTTTGGGGCCGAGGGTAACCGCAACGGCTTCCGCTAGGATGTCCATGCCGCGTTCAAGGGCGCGACGAGCTTCATCATTGTAGATAATCGATTTAGCCATAAAAGTAAAACCTCGTGAGCAAATTAATGCGATAAATAATTGAGTAAAAAATCCTGAAAGGGTGAACTAGGGTCAGGATCGATCAAGGTTGCTAAAAAAATTAGGCAACGGAGGCCAAAATATCTTTTTCGGTTAACAATACGTAGTCATCGCCACCGAGTTTGATGTCTGTGCCTGCATATTTGGAGTAGAGAACTTTATCGCCGACTTTAACTTCCACGGGGGAGTAGCTGCCGTCATCATTACGTTTGCCGGGGCCAACTTGAACTACTTCGCCAATTTGGGGCTTTTCTTTGGCGGTGTCGGGTAACAAGATCCCGCCAGCGGTTTTTTCCTCAGAAGGACTCACTTTGACGAAAACTCGATCGCCAAGGGGTTTTACGGTCGAGACGTTAATGGTAATAGCTGCCATGGATTATCCTCCAGATGATGGGATATGACTTGATTTTGTAGGGATTGAGGGAGTTAGCACTCTCACCTCACGAGTGCTAATCTAGCGAATTGCCCAATCCCCTGGCAACACGGCGCTAAGTGTGGTTTCCCGTACTGGGCATGGAAAAAAGTCCCTGGAATGATCGCCAAGGATCAAATGATCAGGGGAATTGTCAGGCTTTACCGCCCCTTGCTAAACTCCTCTTTGTGCTGCGTCATGGGCAGGAGTATCGCGTTGGAACTAAGTTTTCAAGAAAGAATTGAGTCAGTCAAAGCAGGTTCCTTGGCGGCGATCGCCTTTGGATCGATTTATGGTGTGGCGTTGGTGGGGAATCACTATTTTGGTTTAACCCAATGGCCGGACACTGGTTCATTGCTATTGGGGTTAAATCTGGGCAGTAGTTTACTCAGCGGGTTTTTGTTTGGTGTAACCTACCGTTACATCATTCGGCGGGATAATAACTCCCATCTACGGGACGGGGCAGTGTTAGCGTTTGCGCTGGTGCGGAGTGGTGGCCTAATTGAATTACAACCAGGACAAACAGAAATGGCCGGGGCGATCGCCCTGTTGATGTTAGAAAGTTTGGTGGGTTTTGCGGCGGCGCGATCGAGTTTAGATCAGGCAATGGCGCGGCAATGGCTGAAGCCCTTTGGGGATTAACAAAATTTAAACAGGACTCCCTAAAGTCTTGGGGTTGATACCAAAACGTCCCTCAAACTTCCCATTGGAAAAGGTTTATGCGACTTGGCAATTGATCATCAGGAGGGATTAACTTTGTCTCTCCCTGGTTTTTCCATGTTCTAATTTCCCCTGGTAAGACATGCTTGTGCTAGTTTGCAATACAGTTTGCAATAGTTTGATTAATTGTCTTTCACGAATCCGCAGAATGTAGGTGAAAAAATAATGTTAAAATTCCCGCTATAGCTAGGGGTGTCTAGAGGTCTAGGCTGAGAAAAACCCTTAGAACCTGAGACTGGGTAATACCAGCGGAGGGAAGCTCACCATTGAGGAAAACAGTATGAGAACTGCTT
>JBJOGT010000301.1:0-4856 GCA_046048115.1 Cyanobacteriota bacterium
TCCATGACCCATATAGGCTTGCACCATTTCAAGACCATACTGATCGACCATTTGTTGCAGGGCCAACACCCCCCGATTATTAGCGGCAATTTGGGCTTTAAAGTCGGCCAGATTTTGATCGGGATTGCGGGCAGGATAGGGCGATCGGCGGAGATGGGTAAGGATAGCGGCTTCCTGAAATTCCCCGTTACGCACCAGTAATTGATTATCAAATAAAATGCCTTCTTGACGGATATCCCGGCTATGGGGCGGCATGGAACCGGGAGTGATGCCCCCTAAATCCGCTTGATGTCCCCGGGAAGCCACGTAGAACAAAGCTTTTTGCCCAGCAGCATCAAAAACCGGCGTAATGACGGTGACATCGGGCAAATGAGTGCCGCCATTGGAGGGGTTATTAGACAAATACACATCACCAGCTTGCAGGGATTCCCGATGACTGTTTAACAAGGCTTTAATGCTCTCGCTCATGGAACCTAAATGGACAGGAATATGGGGAGCATTAGCCACTAAATCTCCGGATTGATCAAAAATGGCACAGGAAAAATCTAAACGTTCCTTAATGTTGACTGACGTTGCGGTATTCTGCAAAATAATTCCCATTTGTTCCGCAATAAACTGATAGAGATTATTGAATATTTCTAGACGAATGGGGTCAGGCAGATGAGACTCTTGGGATTCTTTACTTATCTCTGATTCAGCCTGAATGGTATTATTTTCAAGATTACCAGACTCGCCTGGGGGGGGGGAAATAACATCACTCAATGGCGTCTGAATGGGATTTAAATGACGATTTTGTTCGACCGATTTTACACATTTTTCTAACAGGAGATAGCAGGGCTGATGCCCTTCCGTATCAGTAGAGCCCAATCTGGCTTGCCAACCAGGTTCCACAATCAGTGTCCCAGTCCCGTCCAAAATCATGGCTGGGCCCATAATGGTTTGCTGGGGTTGTAGGGTTTGCCGTTCATATACGGGAGTCGATCGCCATTGTTGTTGACTATAAATTTGAACTGTCGCCATGGGATCAACGGGATGATTTTGTGTTACTAAACAGGGTTCAGCCGGGGGCGTTAACGGTTCAATTTTTTCTAAACTAATGGCTTCAATGACTAATGGTTGATGGGGTTGACTAAAACCATACCGTTGGCGATGGAGGTCAGTAAATTGCTGCTTTAGGGTTGCGACATCAGCAATAAAGTCGAGGCTTAAACTGGTGTCGGTTCCTTGATATTTAAGATTAAGACGGCGGCAAATAATGGCCTGTTTTTCAGTATTTCGTTGTCCGTTGACCATCTGAGATAATAACTGTTGATAATTCCCTGCTAACGCCTGTAAATTTGTGGCAGTTAAGGGGTTTTCAATGGTCATCGCCTTCAATGTCCGCTGCTCCCCTAGGCCCATGCCATAGGCGGATAAGACCCCAGCGTAAGGATGGAGCAAAATTCTTCCCATGCCCAGCCGTTCCGCTAAGGAACACACCACCTGCCCCCCGGCTCCCCCAAAGCAGCATAGGGTATAGTCCGCTAGGTCATACCCCCGTTGTAAACTAATTTTCTTGATCGCATTAGCCATATTTTCCACGGCGATCGCCAGAAACCCCGCCGCCACTGTTTCGGGGGGAGTCTCGGTCTTTGTCGCCTCACTAATGGCTTGGGCCAGCCGCGTAAACCTTACCTGCACTATCTGCCGATCAATGGGTAAATCGGCCGTCACGCCAAAGACTTTAGGAAAATATTCGGGTTGAATGCGTCCGGTCATGACATTGGCATCGGTAACCGTTAATGGTCCCCCTCTCCGGTAACAAGCCGGGCCAGGATTGGCCCCCGCTGAGGCTGGTCCGACTCGATAGCGTTGGCCGTCAAACGCCAAAATGGAACCGCCCCCCGCCGCCACCGTATGGATATCCAAACTCGGAACCCGCATCCGCACCCCGGCAATTTCCGTTTCCCATAACCGTTCATACTCCCCCGCAAAATGGGCCACATCGGTGGACGTGCCCCCCATGTCAAAGGTGATAATTTTCCCAAATCCCGCCTGTGTGGCTGTTTTCACCGCCCCGACAATGCCCCCCGCTGGCCCCGATAAGATACTATCCCGCCCTTGAAACTGTTCTGCATCCACTAGCCCGCCGTGGGATTGCATAAACTGGAGGGTCACCCCCGGTAGTTGGGATTGCACCTGATTAACATAGCGCCCCAATAGGGGGGACAAGTAGGCATCCACCACCGTGGTGTCGCCGCGATAAATATATTTGATCAGGGGGCTTACTGCCGCCGATCGTGAAATTTGGGTGAAGCCGATCGCCTGGGCAATGTCGGCAATTTGATCTTCATGGTGGGGATAGCGGTAACTATGCAATAAGGCGATCGCCACACTGCGAATGCCCCGATCGTAGGCTCGTTGTAAGTCCTGACGAATCTGTTTTACATCTAGGGGTTGTCGGGTTTCCCCCTCTGCGGTGACCCGTTCCTGGGCTTCAATTACCTGGGTATAGAGTAAACTCGGTTTCTCAATCTGCAAAGCAAAAATATCGGGGCGATTCTGGTAACCGATCGCCAACCCATCCCGAAACCCTTGGGTGACCACCAATACCACCGGATCTCCTTTCCGTTCCAACAGGGCATTGGTGGCCACGGTGGTTCCCATTTTCACCAGACTGACCTGCTCGGCGGGAATAGGGTCTTGTTTGTCTAACCCCAAAATATCCCGGATACCTTGAATAACCGCATCATCATACTGTTCCGGATTTTCGGACAACAGTTTATATAAAATGACGGTCTCGCCGCTGGGGACACGAAAAACACTGAAGCGGGGATCTAACGGACACCGTTGGGTAAGGGTGTCATCCCGGGTGATGGCAACAATATCGGTAAAGGTTCCGCCTCGGTCAACATAAAATTGGGTCATGGCTCGGCGATCGGTCTTAGCTGTTTCTACTGTGCCATGGGAGAGGTTTTCCGAGCGTAAGAAGATGGGTAGCAAAGCTGTGGCGAGGGTATGGCAACTGAGTCGTTTGGGCACCTTGGATTGCTGATCCGTTTGCTTGAGGGCTTTTGGGATGGTGCTTTCGTGGCGGTGATGGCGGTGGGTTGCCCCTAAGGGAGGAGCACGGGATCAGACATAGGACGGAAAAATAGACTGCCAAATCCATTCCCCATGGATGCCCGGTCGGAATTGACGGTAAGCTCGAATAGGTTTTCTCTAGCGGATTGGCTGTGCAGCAGAAATGCTTTGGAGAAATTACCGGCCCCCTGAAAGAATCTACAGGGATGAAATATCAACTTTAGAAAATTACGGATTAAATAGGGATGACTATGGTGGCGACTTGGACAAGAACCCACATTTTAGACTTGACCGATTGGAGCGCCGATGAGTTGGAAATTGTGCTGCAAACCGCTACGAGTTTTCAACAGGTATTGAGGGGTCAAACGAAAAAAGTACCTGCCTTACAAGGTCAGGTGGTGACCAATCTTTTTTTTGAACCCTCCACCCGCACCCGCAGCAGTTTTGAGTTGGCGGCCAAACGGCTTTCCGCTGATGTGATGAATTTTGCGCCGGGGAGTTCTTCCTTAACCAAAGGGGAAACCATTTTAGACACGGCCAAAACTTATTTGGCCATGGGGGCGGATATTTTTGTCATTCGTCATCAACAGGCCGGTGTGCCCCACTTCATTGCTGCCCAAATGGATCGGATCGATGCGGGGGTCAAAGTATTAAATGCTGGGGATGGCCAGCATGAACACCCCTCCCAGGGTCTGCTGGATTTATTTACCATCTGCTCCCAATTTGATGCCGATAATCCTTCGGTGCAGAGTTTAAAAGGTAAAAAAGTGGCGATCGTGGGTGATATTCTCCATTCCCGTGTGGCCCGCTCTAACCTGTGGAGCTTGACCACCGCTGGAGCCGATGTTCACCTGGCTGGGCCACCAACCTTATTGCCCAAGGAATTTCAACAACTGACCATTCCCCCTGGCGGCGGCAAGCTCTATTGTCATTGGCATTTGGCCCCTGCCCTGGAAAATGCGGATATGGTGATGACCTTGCGATTACAAAAAGAGCGCATGACGGCCCATTTATTGCCCAGTTTGCGGGAATATCATCGCTATTTTGGCATTACCCACGATCGCCTTGCTCCCTGTCAGCCGGGGGTAAAGGTGTTGCATCCGGGCCCAGTCAATCGCGGCGTTGAAATTAGCTCAGAATTAATGGATGATCCAAACATTAGTTTGATTCAAGACCAAGTCACTAGCGGCGTGGCCATTCGCATGGCGTTGCTGTATTTATTGGGAACGGTAGCAGAAAATAATAATAATTAGTCCATAATAATTAGGCCATGGGGCGATCGCCGTCTTCTTGATTTTTGAGGGGCCGACTCAGCGCCTGGGCCACTGCCTCTAAACAACGGCGATCGGACACCATCCAGGCATGAACGGGTACGGGCAACACGATTTCCTCACCAATCTCCAGTTGAGAACTACTAGCGGGTAAAATCATCAAATCAAACGGCGTCCACAGCACCGTGACTTGCAAGGCCGCAAGCAAAGTTTGGTAATCGCGGTTTAAATCCTGTAAAAACTCACTCTGCCAGCGCATTTCCTGAACCCCTGGCAATAGCAAACTGTAGCCGAGTAAAGTCCCTTGGTTGGGGGCAGAAATAGTGATGTAGCGTTTTACCCGCTCAATCCCGGCCAACCGTTGCAAATAATAACGGGTCACCACCCCCCCCATACTAAAACCCACCAAATCGATCGCCTGCTGGGGCGGAAACGTATGGTCGATATAATCTGCTACCTGTTTGGCTAACTGGACTAAAGAGGCACTACCATCATTGGGCACCAAATTCAAACTATGCACCG
>JBJOGT010000302.1:0-5045 GCA_046048115.1 Cyanobacteriota bacterium
GATAAAGCAAATCCACTTGTACCGTGCGCTTTTCCCCCGGTTTTAGGGTTAACGTGACTAAATCTTCCCCCCGCTGTCCCCGACGTTGGACTAAATGATAGTAACGATTTTGGGCTTGGCCTCGGTCATCGGTATAGCGAAACTGTACAGTGCCCCGAAAAAAGATGTTGTTTGCCGGGGGATCCAAGAAAGTTAATTTATCGGCAGGATCATTGAATTTCAATGGGGTTTCCACCGTTAGGGTCACCGTTTTGGGTTGACGACCCTCATTAACAAGGGGCATGGTTAAACTGTATTGAACACCATAATTACCATGGGATTCATAGGCCGTATCAGGATAACGCACCGCCATCCTGGCTGATTGATTTTGGTTGGTGCCCATCCTGCCCCCCTCTAGGGTACTGATAGGGTAGGAAAAGGCTTGTCCTGGTTGGGGAATGGTTAATTGTTGAGGATTATTGGGATCGGTCAGGGTTGCTTTCCACTGGGAACCCAGAGAAACTCCGGCCACCCGGCTATAAATGCGGCGTTGACTATTGCGGGGGATGCGATCACGGGGCTGCATGAGATTGGCCGTTTTGAGTAATTTTTGCCATTCTTGCAAACTCGGTTCCCGTTCTCGTCCCCCGGACTTTGGGGCATACATGGCCATGCTGGCAGCATAAATGGGGGTATTTGTATTCAGGCGAAAGTAAGCGGAAAACCCATTACGGGGTAGCTTCAATGGCGGAGCTTGTCCCGGCTTGGGGGTATAGTCAACCGGTAGGGGATGACTGATTAGCATGCGACTTTGACCGGCGGGAATCACCAGTTGGGCAGGGTAATCCCGTTGGCGTTTGCCCCGGAGGACATCATTCATCACTCGACTACCTGGCCCCGCAAACACCGACCCATCAGGGTTGTATACCACCGGGGGCAAATCAACAAACAAGGCATCGGGGGAGGTGAGGGAACTGGCCCCCTGTAAAATTTCCACTGTGGCGTCTTTTTTACTGCCATTGAAGAGCAAAACGCCTAAATAAAGCGTTCTACCCAGGGGAGAGGCTTGCACCACATGGTGGGCAAACACATCAAAACGACCTTTGAAAGGATGATTAAGGTGGACGTAAGGATACCCCATACCAATGGACGGTAGGGTGGAAATGATAATACCTTCGTTGAAAATCAGTTCGGGACTATTACTGTTAAAAACGGGAATATCGTCCAATTGACCCGGCAACGGCCGTACGGACTGCATTACCTGTAATTCTTGGGGGGGTCCCCCCTTGGGCTGACTCGTTGCAGGGACAATTACCGCTGGGGGGGGAGGTGTAACGGGAATGGTGATCGGGTTAGTTTGGGCGAGAAGGAGCGGAGCGAAAAAAGGCAGCATTAACATTAACGAACGACAATAATGATTTCTTTACAAGGAAGGGTCTAGCCCCTTACCTTAACCCCGGAAATGCCAAAATCAACGGCAACCCTTTTTGAGAAACTGTAAAAAGTTTACTAAACCTAAACTAGGTGGTTCTGCCACCTTTTTCGAGAAGTTTTGTGCATATTCTCCTTCAAATTCTGACCATGGAATTATGTTGGACATGATTACCCAATGGTTGCCCCCTGAGCGTTTTCCATCAAAGGGGAGTTCTAATGATTTGGGGTTTAATGATGGCTCTCTTGCTTGACGATACATAAGAATTTTATTCTCTGGGGGCAGATTTTTGAAACGATTTTGCCTATTTTTGTGCATGTTACCTCACACTTGTACAGTCCTATTGCACTCAGAATAAGCTTTTCAGCTTTTTTCAGCAAGCCCTACATATTGCTTGAAATTCCAACCATCGACTAAGCCGCAAACATCGTTGGCGATTTGCCAGATTTGGCGTGACGGGCGGCGGGTTGTTGAGTACTCGTGATTTTGAAAATATTGTCCTCTTTCAGTGTTGACGGGCACCATTGCTACCAATTTAGCTCTGGCTTGTTTTCCCGGTTTAATCCTTGACTAATCTTCATGAGGCTATGATCTGCTCTGGAGAAATCCCGCGTTAGCCGATCGCCGGTGAACTGATTAGCTTTCCTAAAAATGATGGCTTCAAGTTAGGGGAAAAATAATCAGTCTCAAAGTCCCGACTCCTTCAGCACCAAATTATCCCGATGGATGACCGTATCTGGCCCCACATAACCCAAAAGGGCGGCGATCGCCTCGGAATGTTGGCCTTTAATACGATCAATCTCCGACGCATTGTAGCTAACCAAACCCCGACCCAGTTCTTGCCCCTGGGCATCACAAATGACCACTGCATCGGTGGCACTAAAGTCCCCTTCGGTTTGTAAAATACCGATCGCCAATAGAGATTTCCCCCGTTCCCGCAGGGCCTTAACCGCGCCACCATCAATAAAAAGCTTTCCCATCGGCACTAGTCCATAGGCAATCCAGCGTTTACGGGCATTATCTGATCGCGGTTGAGCCTCAAACTGAGTACCAATTTCGCCCCCCTGGAGAATGTCTAAAATCTGTTGGGGCTTTTGCCCGTGGGTAATGACCGTCCGCACCCCTGATCCCGTGGCAATGCGAGCAGCGGTAATTTTCGTTTCCATGCCCCCGGTTCCCCAGACCGACCCCGTGGTATTCGTCGTTACTTGTAATTGGGCTAATTCCGGGGCTTTAACGAAGGCGATCGGTTGAGCATCGGGATCTAGGCGGGGATCGCTGGAATAAAGGCGATCGACATCGGTTAATAAAAATAGCCAATCCGCTTCCACCAAGCTGGCCACCAATGCTGACAAAGTATCGTTATCGCCAAACTTCAATTCTTCGATCGCCACCGTATCATTTTCATTGACAATGGCAATTACCCCCAACTCAAACAATGCCTGAAAGGTGTTGTAGGCATTGACATAGGCATTGCGTTCAATCAATTCCCGTCGGGTTAGTAAAACCTGGGCAATGGGTTGTTGCAGGCTACTAAATAGGTCATCATAGGTCCGCATTAACCGTCCTTGTCCCACAGCGGCGATCGCCTGTTTAACCGCCATTTTTTTCGGTCGTTCCGTGATGCCCAAACGACTACAACCCACCCCCACTGCCCCGGAAGAAACCAACACCACCCGATGGCCCAGACGACGTAATAAACATACCGTCTCCACCAAAGACGCAATGGTGGACAAAGCCAATTCTCCTGACCCAGGGCGGGTTAGGCTAGATGTGCCAATTTTGATTACTAGGGTTTGGGGGGAAATTGCCACCACATTGACCTCACTACTAGCCACAAAAAAAGTGGGCAGTGCCCACCGAGTAAAACCATGAAGAATCACATCTTGATCGGGGTAAAGGCTACATGGAAGAGCCTAAACCGGCATAGGCACCGTAGAAAAAGAGTCCGAGAACACTGATCGCGCCCATGCCCGCAATCACACCAACGACCCATAACGGGATTCTGCCTTCTGCAAACATGTCAAGCCTCCTAATCGGAATGTTAAAAACGGTTTAATTAAAGAAATAACTAGAAAAAAGAATACCGAGTACTGCTACGAGTAACAGACCTAGATACAGAGATGTCCGGTTTAGTTCCACCGGTTGACGATTGGGATTTTCATTTCTATCCATGACGGGGTTCTCCTAGCGTTGAATGAATTGCATCGCGGCGATCGCCCCGACAAAGAAGGTAGAGGGGACAGCTAGGGTATGAACCGCTAACCAGCGAACTGTAAAAATGGGATACGTAACAGGTTGATTAGGATTTTGGGTTGCCATTGTTTAATTACCAGTTAAAACAGAACAATAAAACAGTTATTGATTAAACTCTTGAATTTCTTGATCGATGTCGTAGCGCTCCTGAAGAATCGGAAGCTCCTGACGGGTTTGGGTAAAATATTCATCGGGGCGGGGAGTACCAAAGGCATCATAAGCTAACCCCGTACTCACAAATAACCAACCGGCAATGAACAACATCGGAATGGTGATACTGTGGATTACCCAGTAGCGAATGCTGGTCACAATATCAGAAAAGGGGCGTTCACCAGTAGTCCCGGACATGCTTGCTTCTCCTTACAATTCTTCAAAACAACATTGATAAACATAAAGCAGTGTAAACCCTAGTTTACTATGTTATCTCGCTGTGACCCAAAGACCCTGACCAAAAATTCCCCCTGTCTCAGGGATTAACCTCCCATGATTATCCCAGGGATTGATTTCAGTCCTAACATCCAACGGAAACACTAAAATAAAGTCTCCCCTGACTGTTACTCCGGCAGCCCCCGGCTAAAACTGATGGAATCCACGGTTTAAGTCCCTTTGCTGGTCAAATCCTTCAGTTCCTATCTATCTTCCTTGATAACACCCTATGGCTACTACCATCCCTAGTTCCGACCGTGACAAAGCCCTTGATGCCGCCCTGGCCCAAATTGAACGCAGCTTTGGCAAAGGAGCCATTATGCGCCTAGGTGACGCGGTTCAAATGCGTGTAGAAACCCTGTCAACGGGAGCGCTAACCCTAGACCTAGCTCTCGGTGGTGGTTTACCTAAGGGTCGGATCATCGAAATCTATGGTCCAGAAAGTTCCGGTAAAACCACCCTAGCCCTCCATGCCGTGGCCGCTGCCCAAAAAGCGGGAGGGGTTGCGGCCTTCGTGGATGCGGAACACGCCCTTGACCCTACCTACTCCGCCGCCCTAGGCGTTGACATTGACAATCTCCTTGTTGCCCAGCCGGACAATGGAGAGTCAGCCCTGGAAATTGTCGATCAGTTAGTACGTTCTACTGCGGTGGACATTATTGTTGTTGACTCGGTGGCAGCCTTAGTACCCCGGGCAGAAATTGAAGGGGAAATGGGCGATGTCCAGGTAGGGTTACAGGCCCGGCTGATGAGTAAGGCATTACGGAAAATTGCAGGCAACATCGGGCGATCGGGCTGTTTGGTGATCTTTTTAAACCAATTACGACAAAAAATTGGTATTAGTTACGGCAGTCCCGAAGTCACCACCGGGGGGACTGCCTTAAAATTCTATGCGTCGGTACGATTAGACATTCGCCGCATTCAAACCCTCAAAAAAGGCAGTGAAGGGGAA
>JBJOGT010000303.1:0-5628 GCA_046048115.1 Cyanobacteriota bacterium
TACCCAAGCGTTGGACTACCTCAAATTCCTCGCCGAATTGATGGAAGTGCCGATCGCCATTGTGTCCCTGGGGGCCAGCCGGGACCAAACCATCATTGTGGAAGATCCCATCCATGGTCCCAAACGGGCATTATTGAACGCGAACGGCGATCCCGTTGAGTCCTAATCCCTGTTTTCTTGTTAATCCTTTATTATTCTTTGCTAAGAGTTTCCCATGTCACTGTCTATTGAATGTCAAGCACGCCCCGAAAACATTAACCCCAGAGCTTTACGTCGGAACGGTCTAATTCCAGCAACCCTCTATGGTCATAACGGCGCTGAGTCCATTTCCCTGGTGGTAGATCACAAAACTGCGGTGACAATGCTGCGGAATGTCACCGTCAAAGAAACCCCCATTGACGTTAAAATTCCCCATTTATCCTGGGAAGGTCAGGCCGTTGTCCAAGAAATTCAATCCCATCCCTGGCGACGCAATCTATATCACCTCGCGTTTTTTGCCGGTAAAAAGTAGTTTTGAGTCCTTGATCAATTTAATAGTCAGCTTGCGGCGATCGCCATTATCGTGAGACACTTTTGCCCCCCCGCTTTGAGCAAGGGGGCTTTTCTTAAAGGGCAAATTTTAGTATTTCGGGCTTGACAGACAAACGTTTTTAACAGCGTATTCGAGTCAAAAAAAAATCTGGTCAATATGATAAACACCAAAATGATTGACCAGATAGTTCAGTTAACGTAGTTAGGGTTATAACTATTTTTGTTTGGCTTGACGCTTCATGTGTTTTTTGAAACGGGCCATAAAGCCAACGGCTGTTCCTGCCCCCAGAATGGTTAACGGTTCCGGTACGACGGGAGTCTGGGTGACAAAAACCTGTCCGTTGGAATCAAACGTTAGTCCGGTTACAAAAGCTGTGACATCGGTGGGATCTAGTGCAGCCTCTTCTTCGATCCCACGAACACCAAAGCAATTGGTTGGGTTGGTAAAGTTGAAAAATGTCCCGCCCATAACGGTTATTCCAGTATCACCAAAGCTTGAGCAAGCACCGCCACTGGTGTCCGCGAACAAATTGTAAATATTGTCACCAACACCAAGCACGGGAAATTGAACTGACGAGAACAATGGACCACCGGTCACTGTATAGTCATAACCGATCGCCACAACAGGATCGATAAAGACAGGAATATTAGCCTGAACGTTGAAGTCGAAAGTAAAGGTTCCATCAACTACTACGGGTAGCAAAGGATTGTCCGGTGTTCCCCCAGGGGTTTCCCCATTACGAACGGCGATCGACCATAGCCCTGGTGTACTAGGGCTAACGTTGCTGGTATTAAGGATATTCAGAATATTTTCTGTGGCAGAACCGGGTAGGTTGAAGAAATCAACGCCATTACCGGAGTCAAACCCTGCAACCGCAGGAGTTCCGCCAAAGCCACCGGAACCACCGCTGGCATCCCCCGTTGTCCACTCCAATTGGTTGTAGCGGTACTCAATGTCAAAGTTGCCAACGCCGGTATCGGCTCGATTCCGGAGGATAGCTTGGAAACTATTGAGTAAATCAGCATTTTCGAAATAGTAACCGACACGATCCCAGGTGAAGACGATGGTGTCCGGGTTAGGGGCAGCATAGTAAACAAGCCCACTGCCGGGATTCCGAGTGTCTACGTCAGCCCAGTACGGAGCAATGATCGGTTGGGGTGCTCCGGGGAAAAAGCTTGGAGTAAAGGCGCTGAGCGCGCTTTCAAAGGTGATGTTGCCATTATTGTTTAGAAAAGCAGTGCTATAGGTGCTTCCATACAAATTGATAGCAAAGGGTAAGTCAAATCGGCCAGTAGAGCCATCATCATTACGATCCAAGAAATTTTCCCCAAATCCTGATGTCCCACCTAACCCATCCAAAAGTGGTTGGGAGGCTTGGGCCTGCTGCGGGGAAGATACAATGGCAAGACTCATTAGCATGCCCGCTAGAATAGAGGCACTGAAATGGTTTTGGGTGAAAACCTTGTATATCATGATAAGTAAAGTCAAATTGGATTAATGATGAAAAATTTACGTTTGCTCAGTCCAGCAAAAATAAATTCAAACGATTTTGCCTTGTTTCAGCGATTACCAAGATTGTCAAGAATTGTTGAGTTCTCTCGGTGTAAGCCTTTCAGAGGCATCAATTTTTGAATTTGGAATTGCTGTGCTCAGTCATTAGAGCTTGACAGAAAGCCTAATACACTTTTTACTTTTGTGCAAGAAAGAATTGATTAAATTGAAAGTTGGCAACACAGACATTGATAAAATAAGAATACTGAAATTAGAATTCTACTTTAGATTGCAGGAGTCAAGCGACAGGCTAAGATCATTTGATTAGCGCTGTGTCCATGAACCCATGACTTTTTCGTCCCTGATTCGCCACTTACAAAGCCTGCCCCTGAGTAAAGAACTGCGGGAAAAGCTGACCCAGCGGCGTCAGTTAAGTTTGAGCGGCTTGCCCCGGTTGCCGAAGGGATTAATTACATCCAGTTTGGCGCAGTCGTTGGGTCAAAACCTGTTGGTGGTGACGGCGACGTTGGAAGAAGCGGGGCGTTGGGGGGCCCAGTTGGAGTTGATGGGGTGGCAGACGGTGAATTTTTATCCCACGTCGGAAGCGTCCCCCTATGAAACCAGCCGCCGCGAGTCGGAAATGGTCTGGGGACAAATGCAGGTGCTGGCTGAACTCAGTCGGGGCAAAAGCATTCAGGGAAAAGCCATTGTCACCACGGAAAAGGGTTTACAGCCCCATTTGCCGCCCCTGGAGATGTTTCAGACTTATTGTTTAACGTTGCAAAAAGGGACGGAATTTGAAAGTAAAACCTTGGACCTGACCCTGGCGAAGTTGGGCTACGAACGGGTCAGTAGTGTGGAAACGGAGGGGCAATGGAGTCGGCGGGGGGATATTGTCGATATTTTTCCGGTGTCCGCAGAACTACCGGCCCGGTTGGAATGGTTTGGGGATGAGTTGGAAACGGTGCGGGAATTTGATCCTGCTACCCAACGTTCTCTTGATCCCTTACTGGGATTAACCTTAACGCCCACCAGTTTTGATGTGATGATCGAATCAGCGTTGACGGAGCAAGGGATTGATCTCGCGGTCTGGGGGGAGGATGTTGAGAGCGAGGGCATTTTTGGACAGGAAGGACGGCAACGGTTTTTGGGGTTAGCGTTTGACAGTCCGGCAAGTTTATTGCACTATTTACCGACGGAAACGCTGTGTGTGTTGGACGAAATCGACCAATGTACTGGCCATAGCGAGCGGTGGTATGAGATGGCGACCCAGGATTGGCGGTCTTTGCAATTACCGGATTTACCGACGTTACATCAACCGTTTGCCGAGCTAACAACCCAGCTACGGGAAAATTTTCGCTGTATTACCCTGTCAGAAATCCATGAGGCCCAGGGGGAGAGTTTAGATATTTCTGCCCGTCCCATCCCCACCATGCCCCATCAGTTTGCCAAACTCGCAGAAGTGTTGCGGGGGAAACGGGACATTTATTCAGGACTGAGTTTAAGTCAGTACGCCACTTGGATTGTGTCGGCTCAGCCCAGTCGCACGGTGTCGTTATTGCAGGAACACGATTATCCGGCCCAGTTTATTGCCAATCCCCGGGATTATCCCGCCATTGAAAAAAGTCAAATCCAGCGCACGGGGGTGGCGTTGAAGTATGCGGGGATGGCGGAACTGGAAGGGTTTATTTTGCCGACTTTTCGGGTCGTTTTAGTTACTGACCGGGAGTTATTTGGGCAACATGCGTTGGCGACGCCGGAATATGTGCGTAAGCGGCGGCGGGCTGCGTCCAAACAGGTTGATATTAATAAGCTCTCCCCCGGCGATTATGTGGTGCATAAAAGCCACGGCATTGGCAAATTTTTAAAGCTGGAATCTTTGGCGACGCGGGAATATTTGGTGATTCAATATGCCGATGGTATTCTGCGGGTTCCCGCGGATAGTTTAGATAGTTTGTCGCGCTTTCGCCATACGGGAACTCGCCCCCCGGAACTCCATAAAATGGGCGGCAAGGTCTGGGAAGCCACCAAAAATAAAGTCCGTAAGGCGGTTAAAAAGTTAGCGGTGGATTTGTTGAATCTATACGCTAAACGGGCTAAGCAAGAAGGCTATGCCTTTCCCCCGGATACCCCCTGGCAAAATGAATTGGAAGATTCTTTTCCTTATCAACCCACCCCGGATCAACTCAAAGCCACCCAGGATGTGAAGCGGGATCTGGAAGGCGATCGCCCGATGGATCGGTTGGTGTGTGGGGACGTGGGTTTTGGCAAAACGGAGGTGGCGGTACGGGCCATATTTAAAGCGGTTACCTCGGGGCATAAACAAGTGGCGTTATTAGCTCCCACCACGGTCTTAACCCAACAGCATTACCACACGTTAAAAGAACGGTTTGCCCCCTATCCCATCACCATTGGTTTGTTAAATCGTTTCCGTACCGCATCGGAAAAAAAGGAAATTTTAGCCAAATTAAAAAGCGGGGAATTGGATATTGTGGTGGGTACCCAACAGGTGTTAGGAGCCTCGGTCAAATTTAAAGATTTGGGCCTATTAGTAATCGACGAAGAACAACGCTTTGGGGTGAATCAAAAGGAAAAAATTAAAACTTTGAAAACGGAGGTGGATGTGTTGACCTTAACCGCTACTCCCATTCCCCGGACGTTGTATATGTCCCTCTCCGGCATTCGGGAAATGAGTTTGATCACTACGCCGCCCCCCTCCCGTCGCCCCATTAAAACCCATTTATCTCCTTACAATCCCGAAGTGATTCGCACCGCCATTCGTAATGAGTTAGACCGGGGTGGCCAAGTTTTTTATGTGGTGCCTCGCATTGAAGGCATTGAGGAATTGGGGGGACAATTACGCCAAATGGTTCCTAGCGCCCGCATTGCCATTGGCCACGGTCAAATGGATGAGTCGGAACTGGAAAGTACCATGCTGGCCTTTAATAACGGCGAGGCGGATATCCTGGTCTGTACCACCATTATTGAAGCGGGGTTAGATATTCCCCGGGTAAACACCATTATTGTGGAAGATGCCCAACGCTTTGGTCTCGCGCAACTGTATCAACTGCGGGGTCGCGTCGGGCGATCGGGAATTCAGGCCCATGCTTGGTTGCTCTATCCCAATCAGAAAACCCTCACCGAAAAAGCCCGGTTGCGGTTACGGGCATTGCAGGAATTTAGCCAACTGGGATCGGGTTATCAATTGGCCACTCGGGATATGGAAATTCGTGGGGTTGGGAATCTCCTGGGGGCAGAACAGTCGGGACAAATGGAGGCGATCGGCTACGAGTTCTATATGGAAATGCTACAGGAGGCGATTCGGGAAATCCAAGGACAGGAAATTCCCAAAGTGGAAGATACCCAAATTGATCTGGTATTAACAGCCTTTATTCCCAGCACCTATATCCCCGATTTAGAGGACAAAATGGCCGCATACCGTCGCATCACCAGCATTGAATCGCCCCGAGAATTAACCAAAATTGCCTCCGAGTGGGGCGATCGCTATGGAACGCTACCGAGTCCAGTGGAGCAGTTGTTTAAAATTGTGGAGCTAAAACATTTAGCCAAATCCTTAGGATTTTCCCGCATTAAAGTCGAGGGTA
>JBJOGT010000304.1:0-3212 GCA_046048115.1 Cyanobacteriota bacterium
CAATAATTCATCAATCCGTTTAGTAGACTGATCAGTCAACTTTTGAATTTCTTCTTGCAAATCCCGGGCTTCGTCTTCGGAAATATCAGAATTCTTTTCTTGCTTGCGGACTTCATCCACCGCTTCTCGACGGATATTACGGATGGACACTTTGCCTTCTTCGGCCAATTTGCCAGCAATTTTAACCAATTCCTTACGACGCTCAGCGGTTAAGGGGGGAATGTTGAGTCGGATCACTTTGCCATCATTGTTGGGGGTTAAACCCACATCGGATAGAGAAATGGCTTTTTCGATGGTGCCAATACTGCCCATGTCAAAGGGTTGGATAACAATGGTGCTGGCATCGGGGGTGCCAATGGTGGCCAAGGATTTTAAGGGGGTTTCCGCGCCGTAATAGTCCACTGTAATTCGGTCCAATAAGGAGGCATTAGCCCTACCGGTGCGGATGGTATTGAAGGAACGCTGGGTCGCTTCAATGCTTTTTTGCATGTGGTCTTTGAGTTCAGCTAACTTCACAGTTTTCTCCAACTAACGTGCCGACAGCTTCGCCTTTGATCGCCCGGACAATATTACCGGGAACCCCAAGGTCGAAGATCATGATGGGAATATTATTATCTTTACATAAGGCGATCGCCGTACTGTCCATGACTTTGAGATCTTCGGTGAGCACATGGCTATAGGTCAGGGTCTGGAAGCGGCGAGCATCAGGGTTGGTTTTGGGATCGGCATCGTAGACCCCATCTACTTTGGTGGCCTTGAACACCACTTCAGCGTCAATTTCCGCTGCCCGCAGCGCCGCAGTGGTATCGGTGGTAAAAAAGGGATTGCCGGAACCCGCCCCAAAAATCACCACCCGTCCCTTTTCCAAATGCCGGATCGCCCGACGTCGGATATAGGTTTCCGCCACTTCCTGCATGGCGATCGCCGTTAACACCCGGGTCGGAATATTAATTTGTTCAAGGGCATCCTGGAGGGTCATGGCATTCATCACCGTGGCGATCATACCGATATAGTCCGCCGTGGCCCGATCCATCCCGGCCGCCGACGCTTTTACCCCCCGAAAAATATTACCCCCGCCCACCACAATGGCTAATTGCACCCCGGCTTGGATAACGTCTTTCACCTCTTGGGCGATCGTGGCCACCACCGCAGGATCAATGCCATAGCCAAGATCCCCCATCAGGGCTTCGCCACTCAACTTTAATAAAACTCGCTGGTAAGTCATACCGAGGACACCATTGATAAATAAAGAAGGATTTTACGCAAAATTCCCCCCATACCATATCACCCAAGGGGAACTTCCCACGATTTTTTCTGACGGTTGTTCTTGCCCCCGGTCATCATCCACACCAACCCGGCGATCGCTATCCCGGAGGCATCATCAACGGCGTTGACGCAGTACTCGTGTTTCATCCAAGATACGGTCTATGTCCGCAGACGAAAGTTTTTCGATATAGTTAATTTTAAATTCTTCCAAAAAGTCAACTAGAAGGGACTCAACTTCAGCCAGATTATTTTTTTGCTTCAATTCCGAATTTAAATTGCCAGTCAATTTGACGATAATTTTCTCCAAGAGTCGATCAAATTCAGGATCAGACTGGAGCAGACCTTGTAAAATCATCAAAGATTGCTGATAAGTATTATCAATCATTCCCCTCATCATGTCAGTTTGTAGGGTTTTCATCCCCGGCAACCTTTGTAATTGTTGATAGCCAACATTTTCCTTGAGGGCTGACTGAAGATTGTAAAGAATAAATTCTTGTACTTCTGGTTGTAATTTAGGCAAAACTTTTTCCACTAAAACCTGAAGAAAAATTCGAGAAATTTCCAGCAATTCATTGCGGTTATTAATGTCAATATAGTCTCTCGTTTTAGCATTATTCAAGAACGTTTCAATTTGTCCCTGATGCACCAGTTCCTGCAACTGATCAACAATTCTAACCACAATAACCTCCGTCATTTCTTCGGCAATAATTGCCACAAAGCCTTGCACAGCCTGTCCCTTAACAGTTTTCAAATCTAATAACCGGGCTTGATCCCAACGAACCATTAACGGAATAATCCGTAACCACCGAAATGCAGGAATAAACAAAAAGAAATCGTACCAACGCCAGAACATTGCGTCTATCCAGCTAATACCCTTATAGCGCCGACTAATAATCCGCGTTCGCACTAAAAAGTCCGTTAAAAAAATCACAAAAAAAGGAAAGTCAAGAATGGGAAAATTATCCGTCGGTTGGCCATTTTCCCCAATCCCTCGGTAGTAATTAGTTGCAATGAGAGGACGAATCTGTTGGTTGAAAAATTGTAATTGATCGCTAATGCCTTGGGTCAGCAGATAATCCTTTGACCAAAAAGTTTCAAAGGCATCCGTTGCTGACGCATCCCTGGTGTCAAAGACATGGGCACGCATAATATTCTTAATACGCTCTAGAGTTCCCGTTTTATTGGCAATTTGAAATGGGTTTTCCTGAATCATGGCTACGCTGTCCCGGCGTAACTCCGCCAACATTGCCTCGATATCCTGGTCCTGTTCAACAGGGCTGGGGTGAGATGTTTCAGGTGCTGGCGGGGATGTTTGTTGCCCCGTCTGTCTAGGAGGGGAATCAGTGGTTGACCCGGTTGGAGACATGACCCCGGCTAATGCCTTTTGATTAATCGCAGCAGTAAACCGATCCACTAATTCTAAATAAGCTGTAGTGGATCGATAGGGTTCAATGCCCTTAACCCAATCGTAATAGGGGGTAATGTCAAAGGGCAGAATTCGGATAGGCGGTTTGGGGAATTCTTGCTCAAAAGGACCAACTTTAATATTGAATTGAACCCGACCCTGTAGCCAAAAATCCCGCAGGGGAATGTAAGTTAAGTTAAAAATCACTAACCCATAATTAACTAACAAAATCAATGCCAATAAACGTTCATACCATAAAG
Organism: Cyanobacteriota bacterium; assembly: GCA_046048115.1. Classification (GTDB taxonomy): domain Bacteria; phylum Cyanobacteriota; class Cyanobacteriia; order Cyanobacteriales; family Microcystaceae; genus Synechocystis. The sequence continues at coordinate 2,932 of JBJOGT010000304.1, forward strand.
GCACTGTTAAACGCTTTTGGTAACGGGAATAGGATTGCGCCATAATTTATTCTTAACAGGATTACTGACGCTATCCTATCAAGAGACTTCCATTCAGTAAAAAAATAAGGAAAAGCCCAGCCCAGAACCTTCCCTATCCTAGACTTTATTAGTTATGCGGACACCTTTTCCGTTGCAATTAACTTATCCCAACCCAATTCCCCCAATTGAGAGTTACGGCGTAGCGGACGGGTGGCTAATTCTAAAATATCACGGGCGTTGGTAAAACCATGAATTTGGGC
>JBJOGT010000305.1:0-4136 GCA_046048115.1 Cyanobacteriota bacterium
GCCAACCGGCAAGATTGCGACATTGCGCGTCCGTGGGGTCTGCTATGGGGAGAATTTCGTAGCGGTTTGCTTGGGGCACAGCTAATTGAACTTCAACTGTCCGCAGCAAATCCTGGTGAAACACCGTTAACTGAATCATATCATTGGCTTGGTAGTCTTTTAGCCGCTGGGGTAATTGCTCAGCGTTAACGCGGATGCCATCGATCGCCAACAGGTCATCGTCGGGACTAATCCCGGCAAGGGCAGCGGGGGACTGGGTGGCCACAAACGTAATTTTTTCATGACCCGCTTCAGATTTCACTTGGATGCCCAGGTAAGGGGTTAAATCGTCTTTGACGGCGTGGAGTTTTAAGCCAAAGAGGTGAAGATATTGATTTAAGGGCAATTCGGCGGTGCTGTGGAGGGCCATCTGGAAAAATTCCGTTAAATCGGTGTCTGCCACCTCAGCAATAATGCCTTCTAGTTGTTCTGGGGTAAAGCCCATTTCGGTTTGGCCAAATTCCGCCCACATGCGTCGCATCACGTCATCAAAGGAGCGTTGGTTTTGATGGCGATCGCGGATTAACAAATCCAGCATTAACGTCACCAATTCCCCCTTGAGGTAGTAGGACATTTGACTATTATCACTATGGGCATCCCGGCGATAGAGCTTAATCCAAGCATCAAAACTGGATTCCGCTAGGGGTTGAACGGCTCGCCCAGGGGTGGTCAGGTAACGGGTAATTTCCTTACCTAAATTTTTCAGATAGGTCTGACGGTCATACAAACCAGTCCTTAAGGGAATGAGTAAATCGTAGTAACTGGTGGTGCCTTCGGAAAACCAGAGGGAGGGGGTGTAGTTTTCCTGGTCATAATCAAATTGTTCCAAGGCGATCGGGCGGATGCGTTTGATATTCCAGAGGTGAAAAAATTCATGGGCGACTAACTGTAAAAACCGTTGATATTTTTCCGGATCACGAAAGCCAAACCGGGAATAATTCAATACACAGCTATCTTTATGCTCTAAGCCGCCATAGCCTTGATTGGATAAATGTAACAAAAATAAATACTGGTCATAGGGTAATCCCCCAAATAAATCAGCTTCGGTTTCAATAATTTTTTGTGTATCTTTAATTAACTGATTTTCATCCAGATTACTGGCTCCCCAGACGACAAACCGATGGGGTTTTCCCGCCACGTCAAAGGGGTGAATGTGATGTAATCCCACCTCCACCGGACTATCCACTAGGGTGTCAAAGTCTTGGGCATAAAAGGTTTTTTCCCCCGTTGTTTGCGTTTCTTCTTTAACCGGTAATGTCGTCGCAATTTGCCAAGTCGGTTCCGGGGGAATCACCGTTAACGTTAGGGGACAGGTCTCAAAACCCGGTAGATAGAAAAATAGGGCCGCGCCGGTAAAAAAGCCGTGGCTATAGTCGAGGTGATTGGTACGGACAGTTAAGTCATTGGCATAAATGCGATAGGCAATATTGATGGTTTCAATAGCCTGGGTTTTGATGTGCCAATGGTTTTTGCTGATTTTTTGATACGTTAGTGGTGTTTGTGTTGCTACATCACAGGCTTCAAATTCTTGCAAATGCCGTACATATTCCCGCACTAAATAAGAACCCGGCGTCCATACGGGGAATTTCAAATCTAACCAGTCCCCTCCCCAACCTTTAATTTGTAAACTGACTTCAAAATAGTGGCTTTGGGGCTGGGGCATGGCCACTTGGTAGTGTAGGCTGGGGGCAGAAAAATCCATGGCAGCGGCGGCGGAGACGTTTTTAGGTTTCATTATTCACTGGCAATGATAGAACGGATTACTTGCGTCTGTCTTGTAAGAGCTAGGCTTAGCTGGGTTAGTGTTGGCTCCGATAATGACCGTTGATGGCTTCCTTGGAAGGTTTTTAATGCACCAGACTGGAAGCTAATGCCGGTTTAGCCGTTTTGACCAAGTGGCAAAAATGGGCAATGGGGGGAATATTCAGGCGATCGGTGGTGGTGACTAAAACAACCTGACGGGACAACTGCACCGGGGTTTTGCCATTACCGTGAAAATCCGGGGGTAACGGGGCGATCGCCCGCACAGCAAGACTGGGATCTTGACGGGCTTCCAGTAATGCCGTTTGGGGCAAAAGGGCAATAATATTTCCCCGGCGAATAACGCCCCGAAATGCATCTAACGTATTTAATTCCATCACCACCTTGCAATCCTGTTGCTGCTGGGCAAACCATTCTTGCACCAATCTCTGCATCCCATAACCGTCTTTGAAAATAACTTGGGGATAGGGTAAGAGGCTTGTCCAGGGTAGGATTTGGTACTGGGTAAGAGGATGATCCGCCGCCATCAGCACCTCGATGGGTTCCTCGTAGAGAAACTCCACTGTTAAGTCCAAACTACTGGTTAGATAACGGTTATTCATCACCACGGCAATATCTACCAAGCCATCCCGCAAAACCTTTAAGGCGCGATCGCTCCCCAACGCCGTTACCCGCAATTGCACATCAGGATAATCTTGACAAAATTGTTGCAAAATCGGCGGCAGATAATGGGAACACACGGAATGAATGGCCGCCACACAAAGTTCCGGTTGTTTTCCCGCTTGTAAATCGCTAATTTCCTGGCTAGCCGCTTGCCACTCTTGGCAAATACGACGGGCATGGGGGAGCAACTTTTCTCCGGCTAAGGTGAGCTTAGCCTGGGCGGTGCGATGGAATAACGGCATACCTACCGCTATTTCAAGGGCTTGGATCTGACGACTAACGGTAGATTGGGTGATGCCAAACTGTCGGGCTGCCTGGCCAAAATTGCCGCTTTCGGCAACGGCTAAAAACGCTTGTAACTGCTCAATGCGCATGAAATCCCTAGGCTTTCCCGTCGGTCAAGATTTTTTGACCATACCCAATTTTGCTGGGGGCATTGGTAGAAATTGATACCAAATTTTGCTAATAAGCATTAAAGCCGGGGAGATGTCGATACGATCCTAGCGAGAATCCGGACGGTTGCCCGAGATACTTGGAAAAGCCTCAACCACCATAAAGTACGGCATCAATGATGACAATAAAATACTTACCATCAATCCCCACTGACCATTGACCATCGGCGAAGCCCCAATCCAATTTATTGCCGGTATTACCGGTGATTTTGCAGTTTTTCAGGTCGTCGTAGGGACAGTTGGTGAATTCATATTGGATTTCTTTGCCATCGGGAAAAGTGGCAAAGACGGTTCCTGAGCCGTTCTTTTTCCGAATTACCGCAGCGGGACAGTTTTGATCGTGTTTGGCATTATTGATGGAGCAGGGCAAGATCGTGGTGGCTGTATATTTTTTCCCAGCTTGTCCGGCATAGGGATCTTTACTGGCTGCAATATGGAGGGAACTTGAACCAAGAGTGGTCTTGTGGTGCGGTTGAAGGTTATCTGAGGCAAGGGCCGAGCTAGAGTTTGCCCCAATGGCGATCGCCAAACCACTGATCAGCGCCGTAGCGAAAGTCATTGCAACCTTAGGGTGAAACATGGTTATCAAAAAAAATAAATAGGAGAGGGTTAATTTTGCTAATTGCACAGTGACAGGGAGAGTCATGTGTTAATTTTTAAGCATAGCCCCATTGGTGATTGCCGTTATGACCTCAACCACTCCAGACATCGAAGCCCTCGCTGCTGAGCTAGGAGAACAAATTTATATTGATGTCGCAAAATGGCATTTATTTTTAGCGGAAGCCCATCTACATATTCCCTTGGCGGAACGGGTCTATCCGTTACTAGAAAGTGATAATCTGCGCCGCAGTGGGGTAGAAGCAATTTTGCAACAGTTATCGGTGGCCATTGGCGGCGGTAAAGTGGAAATTTCCCTGCTGGATGCCATTCCCACTGCCATTATCGATCGCCTGATGACCGTGTTAGAAGATTATCAGAGCCAAAAATTTTAGGAGGGAATGATGACCACTACCACCCCCTTGAATAGTAGTTCGCGCAGGGAGCTCGCCCCCAGTTTTGTGATTCCCTTGGGGTTAATAGGAAGTGCCATCCCCCTCCTCTGGGTTAACCGTTGGCTGAGTTTGGCGATCGCCATTTTTGGTGTTTTCTTATTCGTTCAGACAATTTTAATTAAACTGAGTTTTACGGAAACCAGCCTAGAGGTTTACCGTGGCAATACCT
>JBJOGT010000306.1:0-4127 GCA_046048115.1 Cyanobacteriota bacterium
TCGCCAGAGGGAAGAGAAATCAACTACTTACTTTAATTTCTCCTATGAGCATCCCCGGCAAACTAGAAATCACGATCAAGATCAACGAATTTCCCGCCGACGTAAAAACGGACGAGAATAATTGGAAGTCCTTCGACCTCGACTGTGATGGCACCGTCTTCACAGTTACAGTTAAGCCCAAGGTATTCAAAAAATTAGAGCAGGCCCAAGAGAATTACCCCATGTGGGTAGGGGCGATCGCCGGTAAGTTAGGGGCAGCCACCGAAAAGGGGTTTATCCTCGACCAACCCAGCATCCAAGTCTTCGAGAAGAAGCCGAAAGCCCCCAAGTCAGATCCCACTGAAGCCGCCTAGCGCTGAATTCGATAGATCGCCGAGAAGTCAGTCACTGGCAGTGCCCCAGGCAAAATCCCCCTTTGGATATGCCCTCAACCCCCAATGATTACATTCAGGGTTGTCACCACCAGATCCACCAACGACTCTGGCAAACACTCATTTGTACTCCGCCACCAACGCTGACTTAAATCCAACGTCCGGACTTGCTCAGCAATAATCGAGCCGCTCACCTTGAATCCCTCGGGGATGGGGATTAACGTTTGGATCTCCGGCTTAATCGTGCTCGTAATGGGCGACACAATAACAATGCCTCCCCGAGACTCATTAAACAAAGTCTGGCTCAAAACTAAACAAGGACGGGCTTCCCCCATTTGTTCCCTGCCCTCCGTTGGATTCAAATTGACCCGAATCACTTCCCCCCGACGCAGCGCCATAGTCATCCCCGTTATAAAAGCTCCTGTCCTACAGACTCACTATTGACAAAGTCTTGGGCATCATCAGGATAGGTAAAATCTGCTGGAATACTGGCCAGTAAGCTCTCCAACGTGACAGACTCCGACTTCTTGCGAATAATTAACGCCCCATCGACTTCCTGCATCTCCACCGTAGAAGTCTCATCCCAGCCAAAACTCTCCGCCAGCCGATGGGGAATTCGTAAGCCCAGACTGTTGCCCCACCTTCTTAATTGAATATCCATGCCGTCACCCCTAATTATCTTTTGTATAATAACTCTAACTTGTTTGCATCCAATTACAATTTCCCCCAAAGCGTACTGTGTAGTTATAGTCACCTGATAGTTGCAACTAATGTGGTGCCAAAATCCCGATGATTGCGGTCTCACCCATTTGTGACTCAGGGTCGCTACATCTAGGGGTCAAAATGTGGGTTTAAGTGTCAGTTTTTAATACTTCGTCAAAAGTAAATTGACCTCTTCATCTAGGGATTTGCCCTGTAAAACGTCCCATTCTGCTTTTCTGACGGCAATAAAGGCTTTCGCTAACTCTGCACCTAACCCCGCCAATAACACCTCATCCTTTTCTAAACAGGCGATCGCCATTCCCAAATTGTTAGGTAATGCCTGGATGTTCAAACGTTGCCGTTCCTCTGGAGTCATTGAACCGGGATCAACACTCACGGAGTCAGGTAACGATAGGGCTTTCTGAATGCCATCTAACCCCGCATAAATAACAGCCCCCAACGCTAAGTAGGGATTTGCTGATGCATCAACGGTTTTTACTTCTATGTGGGTCGGGGAGGGGAACTCAAAATTGCTAGGAACCCGAATGGCTGCCTCACGATTATCCATGCCCCAAGCTTGAAAAGCTCCGCTCCAACAATGGGGCACAAGACGACGATAGGAATTGACACTGGGCACCGTCAACGCCATTAGCCCTGGCAAATGGGCTAAAATTCCGGCCATAAACGCCTTGGCGATCGCCGAAAGATGTCCAGGTTGGTCAGGATCATAAATTTGGTTTTGTTCTCCCTGCCAAAGACTTAAATGCAAATGACAGCCACTGCCCGCTTGATCGGCAAAAATTTTGGGCAAAAACGACGCCGTTAATCCCGCCCCTAGGGCAACGCCCCGCACCGTTTCCCGAAAGCGAATTTGCTGATCCGCCGCCGCCAACGCTCCGGTATAACCCATGGAAATTTCCTGTTGTCCCGGCCCCGATTCAGGATAGTACCGCTCGACTTTGATGCCCTGGGCGATTAAAGCGCGACTGATTTGATCAATAACCTGATAATTGCTATCCATGCCCAACGTAGCGGCAAAGGGAGTATTATCCGCTGGTACAATGCCCTCACTAATGGATTTCAAGAGATAAAATTCGTTTTCAAAAGCGGCTTTAACCGTAAATCCTTGGGCCTCAACAGTGGCGATCGCCTGTTTGAGGAAGTGACGGGGACAAAGAGACCAAGGTTCTCCATGGCGATACATATTACCAAGCACACTGGCGTGGGTGGGAGCATAGGGCAAAACTTGCAGGGTTGACCAGTCGGAGACTAACCAAGCTTCTCCCACCGGCGTTAATCCCGTCCCTGGGGTCACCACATCGTACATAACCGGAACTGCCTGTTGGGCCACTGCAATACTCACCGGCGATCGCCACTGTTCAGCTAGGGTCTCAATGTGGAAAGCCTTTGCCCGAATAACGTTGGCATTGTCACAAAATAAAACCCGTACGAACTCAATGCCCTGTTGTTTAAGTTCATTGGCAGTGGTTTCAAGGCTACGAGCTTTATTAAAATTCATGGGTAGTGGGATAACGGTCTAAAAAACTGAGAGGTTTGTGGCTTCTTAAATAGTAGGTTCATTTGCGCCCTAAACGACATCCAATGACCAAGCCTCCCTAAGGCGATTATGGATTGCTTTTTTCAGGTTTAAGCCCTTTGAGATCATTTAAATTTATTAAATACTAATAAATACTAATAAATACTAATAAATACTAATAATATCTCAGTAAGGGTTCTTGTATACCTCCCTCGAAAAGATATATTTCGCAACGAGGTACCAAAATCTCAATCAGGTAATTGTGCAACCCTTGTCCCATCGAGGTAACGATAAACGCTGGCCTTCGAGAGACCATAGTCTGCCATCAAAGTACGGATCAGGTCACCCTGCTGGCGTCTCCGGCGCAATTCAAAACACTGCTCCTCCGTTAGACGTTTCTCCCGTCCCAGCTTAACCCCCCGAGCCTTAGCATTTTGGATACCATCCATCTGCCGCTCCGCCCGGATTTCCGTCTCGAACTGGGAGATCGCCCCCAACATATTAAATAGAAGCCGCCCCGTCGCATCCTTCGTATGAATACTCTGGTCAATCACCTGGAGAGCAACCTTCTTACGGGCCAACTCCTCAGCAATCTGGCAAAGGTGCAACGTAGACCGGGCCAGACGATCAAGGCGAGTAACCACCAACGTATCCCCCTCCCGAACATATTCCAGGCAAGCCTGTAACCGAGGACGTTGGTAAGAAGAACCACTTTCCTTCTCCTCAAAAACCTTGTCACAATGGGCTAACTTCTCCCTCTGGATATCAAGGGACTGCCCCACCGAACTAACCCGCGCATAGCCAACGATCGCCATAAATGCCGTCCCCCAAAGCCTCACTATTCCTAAGATACTATGAGAACTATATTTCGAGACATGGAAAGAGGCACAAGTGGGTGAGAGTGCCAAAAAGTATACCTTCTGAAAAGTACAAGTGACCAGTTTTCCATATTCTTTTTAGATATGGTACTTTTACAAGTGCGAATGACGAATCGTCATTCGTCATACTAATATTTGTATTAAATATTGGTCGAACAAAGAAATACAATCAGTAGACACAAAAAAACCTGCCATCAGAAGATGACAGGAAGGGTGTAGGGGGGTCATCCCCAGTCAGATTCAGGCGGCACCGCGATGTTGTTGCCGCTTGGTGAATAGATCCACAATGGGGGCGGTACGCTCCTGGGAAGTGCGGCGATCGTAAGTCTTATCCGCCATGGCGCTGGAGTGCTGCATGAAATAAGCCAACGCATCAAGTTCAGCTTTGCTCAGCCCTAAATTGCGATAGTGAGTGCTACACATGTGACGAAACTTATGGGGAAAGATGGCCAGACCAGTGAATTTTTCCGTGATACCCCCAACTATATTCTCATAGCTTTCAGGGCTTCCTGGATCACCTTGGCGGCTATTCTTTTCATTACGAGTTTGGACAAATAAAAACTGATGGTCTTGTCCATAGGTTAGGAGTGCTTGCCGGTAGCCCCCGTAGATCCACTTGTCCAAGTAATCATAAAAAGA
>JBJOGT010000307.1:0-6432 GCA_046048115.1 Cyanobacteriota bacterium
GGGGGGTACGGTAATTGAGGATAATAACCGCTAATTCTTTCATTACTGCCACTCCAAGCGTTGGGACGTTACTTGCTGCTTAAAATTTTGACAATTTAATTCAATCCCCAACCAAGATCCCAGCATGGCTAAATCAGGATCAAATTGTTGTTGTAAATAACTTAAAGATGACTCTGAAAGCTGAGGTTTTTCCTTAAATGTCCAAAGATTACGGACTTTTGTCCTGAATGTTTTGGGAATAAAATTACGACGAATTTGCTTAAGCCCAGGAAGATCAACCAAGAAGTCTCTCAACGCATTTTTACGGAGCCGTTGACTCGATATATTTTGGGCATCAAGGTCGGAAGACCATTTTGGCGTTTGGGGGTAACCTAAAAAGCTAGCCACCCGCTCTAATTCCAGTTGAGGCTGTTTGAGCATTTGTTCAAAAAAAACAGGCAGAATTTGTGACCGGGGTAAACGTTCAAAATAGGGGGTTAATTGATAGGTATAACGGCTATAGTCCACCAATTCTGGGAAATTTATAATAGCTTGATTGATGTCCTTATCTTTAATAACCAGTTGTGACCATTCATGAATAAATTGGGAAACAAGGCGATCCACGGGATGCCTCATAACGTATATAAATTTGGCTGTGGGATAGGCCGTTAATAGTCGATCCACCGTGTGGGGATAGGTGGGTAATTTTGTGTAATGGGTGCTAGATTCACCGCAAATATCTGTGGGTTCTGCGGCTTGAAAATGGGATAAATACCAATCTTTACCCTGGGCAAATATTTCATCATTACTAAAATAGTTTGGCTCTTTTAACTCAGTCATAAAAATGCCAGGTTGTAATGCCAATTGTTCGTGTAAAGTACTGGTGGCACATTTCATGCCCCCAATGATAAAAAAATCAGGAGATTTAGCCATAAATAAACAGTAATGAAGGAAAAATTAATCGCTTGTCTAAAATCATCCCTTAAATTGTTGATGATAAAATGCCGCATAGCGATCGCCGAGGGTCAATAATTCTTGATGGGTTCCGGCTTCGACAATGCGGCCATTTTCCAAAAAGATAATGCGATCGGCTTCGCGCACAGTACTAAGGCGGTGGGCGATGACAAACACGGTACGGTCTTCCATGGCCCGGTCTAATGCTTCTTGCACCAAGGACTCTGACTCCGAATCCAAGGCCGAGGTTGCTTCATCCAAAATTAAAATGCGGGGGTCGAAATACAAGGCCCTGGCGATCGCCACCCGTTGCCTTTGTCCCCCCGATAGGTTAACCCCCCGCTCCCCCACCCAAGTGTAATAACCTTGGGAAAACTGTGAAATAAAGTCGTGGGCATTGGCTAATTTTGCTGCCTGTTCAATGCGTTTAAGGTCGGGATTGATTTCTCCATAGGCAATATTTTGGGCGATATTTCCCGAAAACAGGGTAATGTCCTGGGGCACTAAACCAATTTGATGACGTAAACTATTTAAGGTTACTGCCTTAATATCCATGCCATCAATTAAAACCTGTCCTTGATTGGGATCAAAAAAGCGCAGTAATAAATTAATTAAGGTCGTTTTTCCTGCCCCCGATGACCCAACAAGGGCTAAAACTTCCCCTGGTTGTACCAGTAAATTCAAATTTTGTAATACTGGTTTGTCGGGGGTATAGGCAAAGAAAATCTGCTTAAATTCTACTTTCCCAGAAATGGGGGGTAACGGTTTAGCATTCGGACTATTCACTAAACTCGGGGCGATCGCCATCAAATCAAAAACCCGTTCTACCGAAGCTTCGGTTTGCTTAAATTCGTTGTAATGCTGGCTGACCAAGTCAATGGGATGTAATAAAAGGGCGATCGCCGCGAGAAAACTGACGAAGGAATTAGGGGTTAAATTGCCCTGGGAAATCTGCCATCCCCCCAGCAAAAATAACAACATAATGCTGATGGCTTCTAGAAAGCCCACCACGGGGTATTGTACTGCTTTTAATTGTTCAGTGCGAAACCGGGCTTGGCGATTACTGAGGGCTTCTTGGTTAAAGCGTTGCACTTCATAATCCTGGGCGGCAAAAGCTTGTACGAGGCGCATATTACTAAAGACCTCCGTTAATAAAGCCGAGAGGTTAGAAATTTGAGTCTGACTGTGGCGCGATAGGGTCAATAAACGCTGGCCAAACTGACCGATTAATACCGCCATTAAGGGGGCTAAAATAAAACTAGCCAAGGTTAACTGCCAATTTAAAAAAGCCATATAAATGGGAATAGCAATCAGTTGCAGCACACAGGATAAAAACTGCTGGGACATTTTATGAATCACTTCCCCTACCCGATCAATGTCTTCGGTGAGGCGATAGGTTAAATCCCCCGTTTTACTGCGTTCAAAATAATCCAATCCCAGGCGATGTAAATGGGCATAAACCGCTTGGCGCAAATCCAACGTCACATCCAATGCGGCCCGGATCATGGTGGTATTGTCAAAATATTGAAAAATACTACGAAATAAAAAGGCGATCGCCCCTAATCCCAACCAAAAAGCAATGCGCGGCACATTTCCTTGACCAATATATAACGCCACTTGCCCCGCCATATAAGGCAAAACCAGGGTTGAAAGAAGATAACAAAAAACAAAGAAAAAGCCCTTATAAAATTTAGCTTTGTGGGGCGCAATAAAAGGGGTTAATTGCCAATAGCGGGAGCGGGTTGCGGTCACGTTTAATTAAAAAAATAAAGGAATAAACCGATCGTTAAAAAAATTTTGCTATCCCAATCTAGGTTGATAACGGTGCTAATTGTTGTAAAAGAAAATCAGCAATGCGTTGGGAAGCCCCAGGAATCCCCAATCGTTCTCGCCCATTTTTGGCACAAGCTTGTAGATAATCCCTATCTTTGACGGTTTTTTGTAAACACTGGGCTGCTTCTGCCAGAATGGCTTGGTTGGCGGGGCCAGTGCCAATGGTTTGGGCCGAAATTCCCAGTAACCGGTCCTGAGCTTCCGCAAACGCATAGGTGAATTGGGGGCCATGGCCAGCAATTTGAATAACAGGTTTGCCGATCGCCACGGCCTGATCCACCGCTAACCCGGCCATGCCGATCACCACGGTGGTGGCACAAACAATATCGTTAAAGGCGTCATCATAACAACCCACCTGGGCGATTTTGCCATTCCCCAGGTCATACCGTAACCAAGGGGCATCCCATGTCCACCCTAAATCCTGGGCAATAGTTGCTAACTCTGGCATTAGCTTGGGCACTAACGCCGCTCGAAATTGGATGCCCTCTCCCATTAACTGCGCCGCCTCAATCACAAACCGTAGTTGCAGCTTAAAATTCTCCACCGCTTCCGGTAGCCGTGATCCGGGTAATAACGCCACCATGGGGACATTGGCGCTTAAATGTAAATCTTTCCCCGTCGGTTGCAGCCAATCCAAGGAAGGAATGCCGCCATAACGGACTTTTTCAAAGCCTTGTTGTTGCAAATCCGCCGCCGTTAAGGGATCCCGGGTAAAGACCCCCAAACATCGCGGCGATCGCCACAGTAAGGGCATGATCAGATCCAGTTTAAGGGTTCCTTCGTACAGTGCCGACAAACAGGAAATAAACGAAATAAACGGTTTCCCCGTCAAATAAGCAAAACTTTGTCCCACGGAATCCCCCGTCGCATGGACTAAATCACACTGGGGCGCATAGCGTCGCACCGCCTGCAATTGTCGCCAAGTTAACCCCAATAACCCCGCTTGAATGTCTTTGAACAATAAACGGCGATCGACGTAACTAAAACCGCCCGAGGGTAACACGTCCGTTGTGGGACCAATAATGGGAATGCCCAATTTTCGATAGGCGCTGCCCTGGCCCACGATCGGCATCGCCGCAATTTCTATCTGGGGCGCTAGTTCCTGTAATCGTCGAATTACATGGCCAGAATGATTGTCTTCGCCATGGCCATTACTGATAAATAAAACTCGTTGAGGCATGAACTTACAAAGAGCTGATCCGTCTCGTTACACTACTTTAAACGGTTTTAGCCCCCCGTAAAGTGTAGACCCCCTTGGCTGCTTGTGCCAGACCTGCCAAACACCGCATCGATGGGATAATAGTTAATCATCGAAGTTTAAAATTTTTAAAATTTAGTATTTTTTTATTTAAAAAGGAGTAAGATGATGAGTCAAAAAGACAATTTCGCCGGGGGATTTTTGTTAGGTAGTCTTATTGGTGGCGTTGTTGGCGGTATTTTGGGTTCAGTTCTAGCCAATCGGGTCAATCGGACTGAATCTTCCTTAGAGGGATTGGAAGAAGAGGCGATCGCCAGTCTAGACAGTGAGGAAAATATCGAGTTAGCCCGGCGGCGGTTAGAAGATAAAATTGCCCAGCTCAATTTGGTTATTGATGATGTGCGCCATCAATTAGGCAACGTCAATGAATTAGGCGATCGCCAAGAAGTCCATGAAGACCCCCGTTAATTAGCAATTCTCATTTTGAAAAATCAGGTGGTATTGAGTGGGAGAGATAGCTCAATACCCTCAAGCGTAACAGTGAGTTCACACCAATTGATCAGCAGAGCATCATGGGCATTCTTGAGAGGAACACCGTTAAGATAGCCAACAGACCAAAATGAAATTGAATTGTTGAGCTAAAAGTTCTTGGCACAGAGGTTGATGACAGTAGAGGTCATCTCCCAAAACCGTTGCTTTTAAGGCACTGTAATGTTTTCCATGCCGGTGCAACCATTCCCAATAAAATTCGCTTAAGTTAGCTCGAAATCTCATGATGAGAATTGCTGTTTAGTATCAACTAATTTTGTGATTGATCAGGAAACCTCTCCCTTTTTTACTAGTATATATAGTGTTTTGTTGATGTTTTACTGCTAAATCATTATCCCCACAACAGTATTTACAAAGAATTTACAAAGAAGCAACCACCGGGGGATGTTCCGATGCTGTTTCTATGGCAGCATATAAACGGTTTAATGCCCCTAGATAAGCCCGTGCTGACGCCACAATAATGTCGGTATTGGCCGCATAACCGGTATAAATAATCCCTTGGTGACGCAGACGCACGCTCACTTTGCCTAGGGCGTCAATGCCTTCGGTGACCGAGGTAACGGAATATTCCAACAATTCATTGGGCAGATTCACAATTTGATTAATGGCTTTATAGACTGCATCCACGGGACCGGTGCCGATCGCCACCTCGTTTTTTTCTTGGCCGTCGGGGGTACGGATAGTTAGGGTTGCGGTGGGACAGGAGGGTTCCCCACAGGAAACTTGTACCCGTTCTAGGCGAAATAATTCCGGGGGTTGGCGAATTTCATCATTGACGATCGCCTCTAGATCCCAATCGGTAATTTCTTTGCGCTTATCGGCAACTTCTTTAAAGCGTAGAAAAGCGTTATTCAATTCCGTTTCGCTTAATTCAAAGCCCAATTCCTTTAAACGAGTCCGAAAGGCATTGCGCCCCGACAATTTACCCAAGACGATTTGATTATTGGTCAAACCGATGGACTCCGCGTCCATAATTTCGTAGGTGAGTTTATTTTTCAGCACCCCATCCTGGTGAATGCCCGACTCATGGGCGAAGGCATTGGCCCCGACGATCGCCTTATTGGGTTGCACCATCATCCCGGTTAAATCGGAGACCAAGCGCGATGTGGAATAAATATGTTTGGTGTCAATATTGGTCAGGGATTCTATGGATTCCGCCGGTCGTCCTAAAAAGGGGTTGAAGTAACTGCGCCGCACATGGAGGGCCATGACCAATTCTTCTAAGGCCGCATTGCCTGCCCGTTCACCAATGCCGTTAATGGTACATTCCAGTTGTCGTGCGCCGTTTTTAACTGCTTCGAGGAAATTCGCCACCGCTAACCCTAAATCGTTGTGACCGTGGACAGAAATGATCGCTTGGTCAATATTGGGCACATTATCTTTAATGCCTTTAATTAACGCTCCATATTCCGACGGCGTAGTGTAGCCTACCGTATCGGGGATATTAACAGTAGTGGCCCCGGCGGCGATCGCCGCTTCTAGTACTTGATATAAAAATTCGGGATCACTGCGCCCGGCATCTTCCGGGGAAAATTCAATGTCATCAACCAATGACTTGGCATAGGCCACCATTTCTGGCACGATCGCCAGCACTTCGGCGCGGGTCTTTTTGAGTTTATGTTCGAGGTGAATATCCGACGTAGCCAAAAAGGTATGGATGCGATGTTTAGCCGCTGGTTTCAACGCTTCCGCCGCTGCTTTAATATCCTTTTGGGTGGCGCGGGCCAAACCACATATTACTGGTCCAGTCTCCGTTCCCACGGTTCTGGCAATTTTCTGGACTGCTTCAAAATCCCCGGGACTGGCAAAGGGAAACCCAGCTTCAATAATGTCTACCCCAAGGCGCGATAGGGCACGGGCGATCGACAGTTTTTCCTCTACCGTTAGGGTGGCACCGGGGGATTGTTCTCCATCCCGTA
>JBJOGT010000308.1:0-3751 GCA_046048115.1 Cyanobacteriota bacterium
CCAGGAGTGTCGCAATACCGGCGGTGGATTTAATCCGGCCATACTCCCCATCCCCCGCTTCCGTGACACCTAAATGGAGGGGGTAATCCATGCCCAACTCGTCCATGCGTTTGGCCATCAGACGATAGGCCGCCAGCATAACGGGAACCCGTGAGGCCTTCATGGAAATGACCAGATTACGGAAATCCAGGGATTCGCAAATTTTGATAAATTCCAGCGCTGATTGCACCATCCCTTCCGGGGTATCGCCATAGGTAAACAGCATCCGCTCCGAGAGGGAACCGTGGTTCACCCCAATCCGCATCGATTTACCCTGATCCCGCAGGGAGACCACCAATGGCTCTAAGGTTTCACGGATTTTGTCGCCAATCTCAGCAAATTCCGCCTCACTATAGCCATCCCGTTGGGCATCGGGTTTTTCAAACACGTATAACCCTGGATTGATCCGCACCTTATCCACGTGTTTAGCAACTTCCAGGGCAATTTTCATGCCGTTATGGTGAACATCAGCAACCAGAGGCACGGGTTGATAGGTAGCCAATAATTTTTGCTTGATATCCGCCAGGGCTTTGGCGTGGGCCATGCTGGGGACAGTGACCCGTACAATTTCACACCCAATTTCATGGAGTCTGCGAATACCGGCGACTGATCCGTCAATGTCGAGGGTATCTTCGTTGATCATGGATTGCACGACCACGGGGTTGCCGCCACCAATCGTGACATTACCGACAGGTACAGGACGGGTTTTGCGACGGTGGATGGTGGTATCAAATTCAGCAGTGGTGGGGGCTTGGGGCGTGGCTAACATGGTCATAAATCCAGATTCAACTCAGCAGAGTAATAGGGGCTAGGTGATGGGCAGAAGTTAGTTTTTATTGTCGCAAACTCAGGCCCTTTCCGAAGCAGGGAATTCAGAAATAGACTGAATCGGCGGTAATGTCTTTGGCCAAAGGCGATCAGCACTGTAAACGGTATCCGATCGCCTATCCGTTGGGGGGAGTATTAATCTATTTGTTTGCATTTTGAGTCCTATGGCCACGGATATTCGTAATGTTTTCTAACAGACTTTTCCCGATCAATGCTTTTTCTCAATTAAGGGATTCATGGGAGATAATACTTAATGAAAATTTAATTATTTCACAAGAATCTTAACTTTTGTTGACGCAATATTTGTCTGATTTAGAAGAATTCGGTATCATCCAAGGGTCTAATTATATTTATTTTGATAAGCAATGCTAACATCAGAAGCTTTGACGGCATTTCCGATCATTAGCAATACGGCATCAGTGTTTGTGCAACTTCCGACGGAACTTACCTCCCTTGCGGGGCAGAATCTAACAGAATCTTTGATTGTGTTTGGAAAAGCGCTGCTTATCCTGATTGTGGGATGGCTGATTGCCAATATTGCTAGGGGGGTGGTGAAAGGCGCACTCCATAAAACTGAGCTTGATAACCAATTAGCTGCCAAAATCATGGGGGGAAGGGCTGGTAGCTCATTCCCGGTTGAGCAGTGGGCCGGAGATTTGACCTTCTGGGTTATTCTTCTGTTTGCTCTGGTGGCATTTTTTAATGCCCTGGAATTAGAAGCGGTTTCCGACCCCCTTAATGGTCTGCTGCAACAGATTGCAACATTCTTGCCGAAGATTTTGGGGGCAGGGATTTTACTGGGCTTGGCCTGGGCGATCGCCACGTTGACGAAGTTAATTGTCACGCGGAGTTTGGGCGCTACGGGTCTTTCCCGACAGTTGGGTTTAACCCCGAAACGGGAGGAAGGGGCGCCCCCCATAGCAGAAGGGGCGGAACCGGATACCCTAGCGGAAACCATCGGTAATGCGCTGTATTGGTTCATTTTTCTGCTCTTTTTACCGTCCATCCTCAGCACCCTCAACCTAGAAGGGACTTTAGCCCCAGTTCAAGGACTACTGGACAAAGTGCTGTCCATCCTGCCCAATATCCTGGCCGCGGTGCTGATTGGGGCCGTGGGCTGGGTGGTGGCCAAGATTGTCAGCCAAGTGGTGACCAATCTAGCCGATGGTATGGGCCTAGACGAACTGGGGGAACGCTTTGGTATCCGGGGCGGCGAAGGTCGTCAAAACCTAGCGGAAATTCTGGGGGTTGTGGTCTATGTCTTAATTTTGATCCCGGTGGCGATTACGGCACTGGATGCCCTACAAATCCAAGCCATTTCTGAACCGGCAACGGCCATGCTCAATCAGGTGCTGAACCTGTTGCCCAAATTATTTGCCGCCAGTGTGGTGCTGATTTTAGCCTATGTGGCCGGGCAATATGTGTCAGATTTAGTCGGCGATTTGTTGTCCTCCATTGGCTTCGACAATTTGTTCGAGTGGTTGGGCTTTAGTTTGGATCGTCCCAGCACTGAGATAACGGACGGCGAGGAAGCACCGGTCACCCCTGACGGTGTTGCATTCAAAACCCCATCGGAAATTGCGGGTATTATCGTCCTGGTGGGCATTATGCTCTTTGCGGCGTTAACGGCGGTGGATATCCTCAAAATTGCGGCCCTGACTAAAGTGATGGGCGTAATTCTGCAAGTGGCGGCCCAGGTGTTGATCGGTTTGGTCATTTTCACCTTTGGTCTTTACCTGGCCAACTTGGCGTTTAAATTGATTACGAGCACCGGCACTCGCCAATCCCGCCTGCTGGGTCACACCGCTCGGATTTCCGTTTTAGTCCTCGTTTCGGCCATGGCCCTCCAACAAATGGGCATTGCGCCCAATATCGTTAACCTGGCCTTTGGCTTATTGGTGGGCGGCATTGCGGTGGCGATCGCCTTAGCGTTTGGGCTAGGGGGTCGAGAAGTGGCCGGCGAACAACTTCGTCACTGGTTGAGTGCTTTTAAGGACGATCAAAATGATTAATGGGTTTTCGCCATTACCTAGCTAAACCCTTCAAATTCATTACAATAACGGGCAGCGTATCAGATCGGTACGCTGTTTTTGTTGCGAGGGGAGTCCCCATCACGGGATAGGGCAACCGGCGCAAAGACTCGAAACCATTCCAAGAACAGGGAAACAATTATGGCTTGGTCACGACGGGATTTTTTGTTACTGATGGGGGTCGGCGGTGGCGCGGCTTTGTTAGAAGGGGTGAATTTTACGGGGGTTAAAACCCTTGCCGCTAAGGACAATGCCCTTGCTGCCCTCAGTTTCAAACCCGTGGCCTATCCCCTGCCGTTGACCATTGATAACCTGACCCCTACTGAACAAAAAACCGCCTTTGCTACTTTTACCGTGCAAGATGATCTAGTTTTACCCCCCGGCTATACCTATCAAGTCCTGGCCCAATGGGGCGAAAAAGTGGGGGACAGTTGGTTTGGCTTTAACAACGATTACCTGGGGCTGGTGGAAACGGGGCCCGATCAAGGCTTTTTGACAGTGAATTTTGAATATATCAGTTTTATTCCCTGGCGATCGGGTTATGCTGCGACCCTAGGACGGAATTTGCCAGTGGATGAGGTGTTAGCTGCGGTTAAAGCCCAGGGCGGGATGTTGAATGCCTTTGCCCTGCCCAAAACTGACCCCCTCCGACGGCAAGTTATCAGCCTCGCTGGTTTAGCCCTCATCGATCAGGGCATCGGCGTCATTGAACTGCAACGGGATGCCCAAGGACATTGGCAACGCAATCCCAGCAAAGCTGATCGCCGTATTTCCGGCCTGTCGGGGTTAGAGGATGGGCGCTACCTAAAAGCCACGGGCCCGGCGATCGCCGTGTTTGAAAATCCCCAAAAATT
>JBJOGT010000309.1:0-5401 GCA_046048115.1 Cyanobacteriota bacterium
CAACCTCCGCTAAAAATTCGTCAATCTCCTCGACGGTGTAGGGGCCGCCTTTGACTTCGTATTCCATCCGCTGGGGTTTTAATTTATGGGACTGCCCCTTTTGATCGATCACCACCCAGTCCTTTTTACCGTCCGGGCGATCGATCACCGCTAACCGTCGTTCTCCTTGGTGCCGAAATTCAATCAGTGTACCTTTTTCCACTGGTATGCCTTAGCCTGCTAGCTGCTGTTTATGAAAACGTTAAGACCCCGCCAAACGTCTTCGCTTTGATTCCCATGGTAGGATGCCCGGGTTCACACGACAATGGATTTTGATGGTGTGGGGTAACCCGTCTTAGGTAGTGTAATCGGCATTGATTCGCACATAGTCGTAACTGAGGTCACACCCCCAGGCGGTGCCGCTACCGGAACCATTACCAATGGTGACTTGGATTAAAACCGTATCATTTTGTAAGTAGGCCCCCTCCGCTGCCCCTTTTAGGTAATTGCTGGCGGCAACCCGGTCAAATGCCAGCGGCTGTCCTTGATCCATCAAAGTGTACTGACCCAATTTAATTTGCAATTCGTTTTGATCAAATTTGACCCCGGCTCGACCGGCAGCCCCGGCAATGCGCCCCCAGTTGGGATCCCGGCCAAAAATAGCCGATTTCACCAGAGAAGATCCGGCAATAGTCCGTGCGACGGCGCGGGCCCCATCGTCATCTGGGGCACCACTCACCTGAATTTCCACCAAACAAGTCGCCCCTTCTCCATCCCGGGCGATGGCCTTAGCTAGGAATTGGCAAACCTCCGTGAGCATGGCTTCAAGCTTTTCCGCATTGGGGCCCATTTCCGTGATGGCAGCGGTGCGGGATTCCCCGTTGGCCAGGGCAAAAAGACTGTCATTTGTACTTGTATCGCCATCAACGGTGATTTGGTTAAAGGTTTGATCGGCGGCCCGGCTGAGCATTTGTTGCCACAGGGTAGTGGAAACGGCGGCGTCACAGGTCACAAAGGCTAACATCGTGGCCATATTGGGGTGGATCATGCCCGATCCTTTAGCAATCCCCCCAATGCGGACGGGGCGACCATCAATTTCCGTTTCTAGGGCGATCGCCTTGGGCACTAAATCGGTGGTAATAATCGCCCTTGCCGCGTCATCCCCGCCGGTGGAAGCCAAGGACTGAATTAAGGGGGAAATCCCTTGGCGTAAAATATCCATTTTGATGCGCTGGCCAATTACCCCGGTGGAGGCCAACAACACCGTTTCCGGGGATAGACCCAACCCCTGGGCCACTAGCTGGGCACATTCCACCGCATCATCCCAGCCCTGCTTCCCTGTGCCTGCATTAGCCTGACCGGCATTCACCAAAATCGCCCTGGCACTAGCCTTGGCTTGCAACCGTTGACGACAGTAATCCACACAGGCCGCCCGCACCTGACTGGTGGTAAACACCCCAGCGGCGATCGCCTCAGTTTCTGAATAAATCAAGGCCAAATCCGGAGCACCAGATGGCTTCAGCCCGGCTGTAATCCCCGCCGCCTTAAATCCTTTGGGCGCAGTAATGTTGCCGTCAATTTTTTGCCAATTAGCCATGGAAACTCCCTATGCCGCATTCAAAACATAGCCGCCCATTATACCAGTTACGCCCGGAAAGATAGTCCCAGCCTCCCCAAAAACGTTAAAATTTGCCCATAATTGCCGTCGGGGTGAAGTTTAACATGTAATTTTCTGAACGGCCCTAGCCTTTTGCCGCTGGTCTTCCATGTCCGAACCCAAGAATCACTGATTAACAATCGTGAATGATTGAATTAAAAAATATCATGATCCTTTATATTGTCAAAGCGACCAAGGTTTCCTATGCTTTTCATAGAGTGAACAATCGAAATCCCGTGACCTAAGCCTGGCGGTCGCCATAACCTATTTCACAGATTCGTGTTTTCGGCCCTTGGGTCTAAAGCAGCAATTTAGAAAATTTGTTTGGTCTTGAAGGACGTTTTTCGTTCACGAAGCTGATACTGTGGAGTGTTAAGCACAAGAGTTAAGCCTACATGGGTAAGCCCAGGCTCCGGCCCCGGCACAGCTTTTACGTGCCCAAAGTCATAGCTAACAGTGTTGCTTTCTATAATCAGTTTTACTTAAATTTTTACGCTTCTAGGAGACTATAGCCCCTATGTCAATTGCCGTTGGAATGATCGAAACCCGTGGATTTCCCGCCGTTGTAGAAGCAGCGGACTCGATGGTTAAAGCCGCCCGGGTCACCCTAGTGGGTTATGAAAAAATCGGTAGCGGTCGCGTCACCGTAATTGTCCGTGGGGATGTATCCGAAGTTCAGGCCTCTGTTTCTGCAGGGATTGAAGCCGCTAACCGAGTGAACGGTGGCGAAGTGCTTTCCACCCACATCATTGCCCGTCCCCACGAGAACCTAGAATACGTTCTCCCGATTCGCTATACCGAAGAAGTCGAACAATTCCGCACATATTAATCCCCTTCCTAAGGGTAGTCGGTAGCCTAGTACACAGAATTCTTAACTAGGCTACCGATCAGGCACAAATTATTCTGATTTCAAATCCTCTGGGAGTAACTTAAATTATGTCAATTGCCGTTGGAATGATCGAGACCCTGGGGTTTCCCGCCGTTGTGGAAGCCGCCGACTCTATGGTTAAAGCTGCCCGGGTCACCCTAGTGGGCTATGAGAAAATTGGCAGTGGTCGGGTAACAGTCATTGTCCGGGGTGACGTTTCTGAAGTTCAGGCCTCTGTTTCCGCCGGGATTGAAAATATTCGTCGGGTAAATGGTGGTGAGGTGCTGTCGAATCATATTATCGCCCGCCCCCACGAGAACTTAGAATATGTTCTTCCTATTCGCTATACCGAAGCGGTGGAGCAGTTCCGGGAAATTGTTAATCCGTCAATTGTGCGTCGCTAAGTTTCCCGATTATTTATGCAACTTGCCAAAGTTTTAGGGACTGTCGTTAGCACGTCAAAAACACCGAGTTTAACGGGTGTGAAACTTCTGTTGGTTCAATTTTTGGATGCCGAAGGCCGACCCCTAGACACCTATGAAGTGGCGGGGGATACGGTGGGGGCTGGATTGAATGAATGGGTGTTGATAACCCGTGGCAGCGCCGCCCGCCAAGACAGGGGCAATGAAAATCGACCTTTGGATGCGATGGTGGTGGGCATTATTGATACGGTCAATGTGGCTAATCGATCGCTCTATAACAAACGCGATGATGACCGCTCCTAATGGATGAGGTTATCCAGGGTGAGTTAGCTTGTCGGGGCTGTTACGGCGAAGACTTAAAGACGAATGAGCACTGGCATTTTGCTGGAGCTAGGAGGAAATAGTGTATGGGATCTCGCAAAGCCTTGGCACAGATGCCCTGGTCAAAACACCTGGTAGACCCCCAAATTGACGAGACGGCCTATGTTCATTCCTTTGCCAATGTGGTGGGGGATGTGCGGATTAGTGCTGGCGTGAAGATTGCCCCAGGCAGTTCTCTCCGGGCCGATGAGGGGACCCCCTTTTGGCTGGGGGAAAATGCGTTGATTCAGCATGGCGTCGTGGTTCATGGTTTGGAAACTGGACGTGTGTTGGGGGATGATCACCAGGAATATTCGGTTTGGATTGGGGCAAACAGTTGCATTGCCCATCTGGCTATGATCCATGGTCCTGTTTACATTGGCTCCCAGTGTTTCATTGGTTTTCGTTCAACGGTCTTTAATGCTCGGGTGGGACCAGGGGCGATCGTGATGATGCACGCCCTGGTTCAAAATGTGGAAATTCCCCCCGGCAAGTTAGTGCCTTCTGGGGCCATGATTACCCAACAAAGCCAAGCGGATAATCTACCCGATGTTCAAGAGGGCGATCGCCAATTTGCCCAACAGATTGCGGCCATACAAGGTCAGACCGCCACCGTTGGTCAGGTTGTTGAACCGCCCCGGCGATCGCCAGAAACCCCCTATCCAGCGGCAACCCCTGTTACCGAAACCCCCTATATAAATTCAACAGACATCATGAGTATTAATTCTGACATCAGTAACCAAATCCGTTCCCTCCTCGCCCAAGGCTATAGCATCGGGGGAGAACATGCTAACGAACGTCGTTTTAAAACAAAATCCTGGCAAACCTGTGGCACCGCTGAAGGATATCGCCCCGAACAAGTGATTGCCACCGTTGAGGGTTGGTTACAGGCCTATGTCGGAGAATATATCCGTCTGATTGGGATTGATCAGGGGGCAAAACGTCGGGTTGTGGAAGTCATCATCCAACGTCCTGGTGATACGCCCGGGGCCCCGAGTCGTGGCACCACCACCACCCGTCACCTCGCTGGTGGGAATGGACACCGGAATAGTGCGGCTAGTAACGCGAATTTGGCGGGGGATACCGCTAACCAACTGCGGGCCTTAATTCACCAGGGTTGCAAAATTGCTATTGAACATGCCAACGCCCGTCGTTTCAAAACCAGTTCCTGGTTAACGGGAGGCGCCATTACCAGCCACCGGGAAAATGAGGCGTTGCAGGAATTGAACCGCTTTATCGCCGATCACCCGAATGAATATGTCCGCATCATCGGTGTTGATCCCCATGCCAAGCGGCGTTTGGCGGAAATCGTTGTCCATCGACCGGATGAAAATCCCCCTGCCCGCAAAAATATTAGTACTGGTATTGGCGTTAGTAGCCCATTCGGCGCTTCATCCACCTCTAGTGCCACCGGCGGCGGCTTAACCCCCGACGTCATCGAGACAATTCGGGGTTTATTGGCCAGTGGCTATGGTATTGGGACGGAACACACTGACAAACGCCGCTTCAAAGCCAAATCTTGGCAGAGTTGCCCAATTTTAAATACCAACCGGGAGTCTGAAGTTCTTCGAGCCTTGGAGCAGTGTTTAGCCGATCATGCTGGGGAATATGTTCGACTCATTGGTATTGACCGGGATGCCAAGCGACGGGTCTTAGAGCAAATTATTCAACGTCCCAGTGATAGCCCCTCCAGTCGGGGTGCTGCCCCTAGTTATGGTTCGAGTAATGTCAGCGAATCTTCCTTTAGTAGTAGTTATGGTGGCAGTAATGGCAATGGCTATAGTAATTCAGCGGTGCGCTTAGATGGAGAGGTGATTAACCAAGTCCGCTCTCTGTTAGCCCAAGGATTCAAAATTGGCACGGAACATACGGATAAACGCCGCTTTAAAGCCAAGTCCTGGCAAAGTTGTGCCCCTATCAATAGCACCCATGAATCGGAAGTGATTCGTGCTTTAGAAGGGTGTTTAGCAGATCACAATGGTGAATATGTTCGTCTTTTGGGCATTGACCCCACGGCCAAACGTCGAGTGTTAGAAACCATCATTCAACGTCCTTAGGTTGGCCTTGTTGACGTGACCCCGGACTTTACCATGCAATTACCCCCTGTTCACAGTT
>JBJOGT010000310.1:0-3567 GCA_046048115.1 Cyanobacteriota bacterium
AAGACTGTTTATTACTGGAGTTTTGACAAAAAGATTTTTTACGCTATATATGGTGTTTATTGAGGAAATTCAAGCACTACAGATAGTGTATTTTCTCAAATAGTCAAAACTCCAATTATTAATGGGTTAACGCTGACTCAACATCATAGCCAAATCCGACCCCTTCAGTGGGGAAATTGTTGCGTTTTAAGGGGAGTTCAGGGTATTAAGCTAAATGGGCTTCGAGGATCTGTTAGGGAAATTATCTCCCCTCAACACGTTCTTGATATTTAGTTTTTACACTGAAGTTACCTTCTGCAAGAAGGCTCAAATTAAACTCCCATTGGAGGTAACTTCCCTTGAGCAATGCCATTAAACTCTTTGGTTTGGCGATCGCCGTCATCCTTAGCCTAACGGGGATTCGTAGTATGTACGCTAGCCAAATCCCTTATCCCAAGACGGCGCCAATCAGGGTTTAAGATAGTCCATATTTCCTGTCTCGGGACAGGTGAAGTGCTGATAAGAGTAACCATAAATATTTTGGGGAGAAGTTGGATCTTTTTGACAATGCTCTAGGGCGATCGCCGGGGGATAATTGACCACCCACAAATCAATGGGGTTTGATTGTTGCTCCAAATGTTGTTGTAATTGTTCAACAACGGCGGGATCGCGGTTATGGGTTGCAGGCAATAATAAAAAGCGCAACTGGGGCGCTAACTCAGGAAAATGGCGTTGGGCTTCGAGGGCGATGCCTAGTAATTCTCCTGTTTGCACTAGACTCTGATGGGGGCTAACAATCCAGCGATTTTGCGATGTTTGTGTTTGGTTAAGTAGGGCTAAAAAGCGATCAGGACGATAGTATTTTTGATAACCTAAATTATGGGTGATGGTTAAACCACTAATAATCCCTGTGATCAAAAAAATAGCCGGCAAATGTAAACCTTGACGACTCATTTTTAACCCCCGTTGCCAGATGATTTTAGGCTTACGGGAGTTGACAAAACCTTCTGTTCTATTTTGATTACCTTGGTCTAAACCAATACCAACAATTAACATCAACACCGGCCAAAAATTAAAGCTATACCGTGCTCCCCGTGTGATATCTAACCCCGCTCCATAGGCGATCGCCAAATAAACCAAGGTTAAACTAGCAAAAATTTTAATTAATAGACTGGTTTCTAGACTTAATCGGGTATTTAAACTACGGTATATTCCTTGTTTTAGCACCGGCATTAACCACCAAAAATAAATAATCATGCCTAACCCAGATAAGATTATCACTGGTAATTCCGTTGACTCCACGGGAAATAAACAGACCATCGTTATCCACGCTGCCAATAGCTGAATGGGAGGGCCAAAGATAAACCCAACCCAGGTCATTTCATCAAATTGAATCCATTGGGTCATACCATTGCCAAATTCCCGTTGCTGAATTAGCCAACCCCAGACGGCTAAAACGGCGATCGTGCCCAGGATAACAGGCAAAAAAATATTGATTCTTTCCAATAACAACACTTTTCCCTGACGCCATAACCCCCATCGCCAAGCCGCTAGTCCCAAACCTTCTGCGGTGATTAATAGAACGATCAAAAAATGGGTTGACACCCCCAAAGCATTTACCCCAGTCCAAGTCAAGCTTAGATAAAGGGGTAATCGCTGGCCCCGCTGCCAATATTGGGCACTTTTAAGACAACAGGCTAGGGACAACAATCCCCATACCATTGCCAAGGTATAGTGGCGGGCTTCTTGGCTAATAAAAACGCCATAGGGAGACACCGCCATGGCCAAGGCAACACAATGGGCTAAGCGATCGGATTGTTTCCCCCAAATCCATTGCACACAGCCATAACCCACCGGCACTGCCAATGCCCCAAAAAGTACGGGGAGCGATCGCCCAACGGTGACAGCTAAATACTCACCATGGGTAGGAAATAGGCGATACCAGAGATGGGCCAGGGCAAAATAAAATGGCGGATGATTATCATGATCTAAAATCCCGTCAATCACCCGTTGGGGATCGGCTTGGGTTAAAGGACGTAGCACCTGCAAGAGATTTTCCATCGACAATATCTGCCCCAAGGCAACATCATCAAAGGATCGCCCCAAACTAAACACAAGGGTGGCAAATTCGTCAGTCCAAGGGGGTTTTATGTCCAAATTCCAACTTCTTAACCCCACGGCGATCGCCGTCCACAAAAGCAATAACAACAAAGATCGGTTCATAGAGAGGCCGCTTCTGCCCAGTGCTAAAAAAACACGGCTAGAGATGGGATGCTAACCGTGCATTTTGCTTAATTCAATATCGGCTTGTCAAACGATAGGGTGGGGATTTTATTTTTTAATTTCCTTGGCCATTTGGCGAAACATATCCAAATTATTATCACTGGAGCGGCGCTCATTATTCACCGGTGATGGTTGGGGAGCAGCGGCAGTGATGGAACTCGTGCTGGGTTGGGGTTGACCGTTGGCTTGCACCGGTTTGATTTCCAAGGCCGAGATTTCCTTCACCACTTCTGCCCCCCCTGAGTTCAAGGTTTTTGGGAAGCTACGCTTGATTTGAATCGGCTTCCGCATATATTCCACATCGCCTAAACTTTTGGCGTCATCAGCTTCCAAAAAAAAGGCTTCTTTTTTTTCAGCCTGGGGTTGGGGCGTGTTATCCACTTCATCAACATATTTTGTGCGCTTACCAAATAACCCAAAAAGTCCAGCCATTTTAAAATACTCCTACCTAACGGCAAATGTTAACAAATATTTAGAATAATTAAATTTTATCAACTTTTGTCAATTTTTGTTGTGGAGCTTGGGTCTGGGGTTGACTAGGTCAATATCTTCGCCCCGGCGATACAATGGGAGACGGCTTTGGCAACAG
Source organism: Cyanobacteriota bacterium (assembly GCA_046048115.1). Lineage (GTDB taxonomy): Bacteria > Cyanobacteriota > Cyanobacteriia > Cyanobacteriales > Microcystaceae > Synechocystis. The sequence continues at coordinate 2,852 of JBJOGT010000310.1, forward strand.
CAATTTTTACCCAACCGCGGCGTTACTCTTCCCCTCAACGTCAACTAATATAGGAAAACACCTTAATCAATCAGTTGACCCTGCCTGCCTATCTCCATGAGCGAAAGAACCTTATTTGACAAAGTTTGGGATCTCCATACGGTTAATGTTTTACCTTCCGGGCAAACCCAACTCTTCATCGGCTTGCACCTGATCCATGAAGTTACCAGTCCCCAAGCCTTCGCCATGCTCAAAGAACGGGGCTTAGCGGTGATGTACCCCGATCGCACCGTGGCCACCGTGGATCACATTGTCCCCACCGATAATCAACAACGACCGTTCCAAGATTCGTTAGCGGAGGAAATGATCCGGGCACTGGAAAATAATACCCAGGCAAACCAAATCCGGTTTCACCCCATTGGTTCCGGCGATCAAGGCATCGTCCACGTGATTGCCCCGGAACAGGGACTGACTCAACCGGGGATGACCATCGCCTGTGGGGATTCCCATACCTCTACCCATGGGGCCTTTGGGGCGATCGCCTTTGGTATTGGCACATCCCAGGTGCGGGATGTGTTGGCGGCCCAAAGTTTGACGTTGAATAAACTGAAAGTCCGCAAAATTGAAGTCAACGGCGAATTACCTCCGGGAGTGTACGCCAAGGATGTGGTGTTGCATATTATCCGTAAATTGGGGGTCAAGGGGGGCGTGGGCTATGCCTATGAGTATGCTGGATC
>JBJOGT010000311.1:0-4611 GCA_046048115.1 Cyanobacteriota bacterium
CCTTGAAGCGTTGTCGTCTTCTAACCTTAAGCCCCAACTGTTGGAACTTGAGCTACGGGAATCAACGATTATCCGGGATTTCACAGCGGCTAAAAAAGTTATTATGCCCCTTCATCATCGCGGTATTTGCTTTTCATTGGATGATTTTGGTACAGACTATGTGGCGTTGCGTTATTTGCAGGAACTGCCTTTTCACAAAATTAAGATTGATAAGTCCCTGACCCAAAAACTGCTAACTGAACCGGATAATGTTGATAACATTACCATGATCAACGCTTTAGTGAGTTTAGGTAAAAGTTTTAATCTGAAGGTTGTGGCGGAGGGGGTTGAACAGGTTAAGCAAATTAATTTCTTTGAACAGATAGGATGTGATTTAATGCAAGGTTTTTGTTTTAGTGAGCCGCTGAATATCCTTGCTGCAAATTCACTCTTAAAAAGGCATCAGATTAAAGTGTTGGGTCAGGATCAAGGCTAGATCACAAACCAAAGTATGCCCAACCCCAATAGAGTCAGCAGAATCATTAGATGATTCATCCAATCGTCGATGTTCCAGTCTTTAAACATGGGTCAATATCCGTGAACAATGGGACGCCCCTGACCCCCTCTGGCATCGACAAAGGGTCGATAAAGGAAAGTCAGGGAACAATGATTTTAGCAGCCTAGAGTGGCCAACGCCAGTTGACAATTTCGGGCTTGTCAATGCCGTGTTCGTAGGCGTAGTTGGTGCAATCAATCTGCATATCCTTGAGTTGTTCCTTGGCGTGGGCCCCGGCAACTCGGAGTTGAGGTAGGCGATCGATAACATCAATGGCTAGGCTAAAGCGGTCAATTTGGTTTTGAATGGCTAAATCCATGGGGGTGTTGATGTTGCCTTTTTCTTTATAACCGCGTACATGCAAGTTGTTATGGTTGGTGCGACGGTAGGTTAAACGGTGAATTAACCAGGGATAGGCGTGGAAGTTAAAAATAATCGGTTTGTCGGTGGTGAATAGGGAATCAAAATCCCGATCACTTAGACCGTGGGGATGCTCCGATTCTGGTTGCAATTTAAGCAGATCAATGACGTTGATAAAGCGAATTTTGAGGTCGGGGAAGAAACCTCGCAGTAGGGCGGTGGCGGCCAGGGCTTCTTTGGTGGGAATATCCCCGGCGGCGGCCATCACCACATCGGGTTCTGTGCCTTCATCGTTGCTGGCCCATTCCCAAATATCAATGCCCTTGGTGCAGTTGGCGATCGCCGCGTCCATGTCCTGATATTGCAGGTGTAATTGCTTATCGCAAACAATAATATTGATGTAATTTTTGCTTTGCAGGCAATGATCCGCCACGGAGAGCAGAGAATTGACATCGGGGGGGAGATAGATCCGCACCACATCAGAGCTTTTATTAAGAATTACATCTAAGAAACCGGGATCTTGGTGGGTAAAGCCGTTGTGATCCTGACGCCACACCGTTGAAGTCATTAACAGATTGAGCGAAGACACATCCGCCCGCCAGTTGAGATGACGGCAAATATCTAGCCACTTAGCATGTTGGTTGACCATGGAGGTGATCACATGGGCGAAGGATTCGTAGGTCGCGAAAAAGCCGTGGCGTCCCGTTAAAAGATAGGCTTCTAACCACCCTTCTAGGGTGTGCTCACTCAGCATTTCCATCACCCGACCATCAGGGCTGAGTTCACCACCGTCTTGATCTTCGGGGAAATATTCCGCCATCCAGAATTTTTTGCTGACTTCATAAACGGCATGAAGTTTGTTGGAGCTATTTTCGTCTGGCCCAAACACCCGGAAATTGGTCATATTATTCCGCATTACATCCCGCAGAAATGCGCCTAGGGGCGTGGTGTTGGGGGCTTCAATGGTGCCGGGCTGATTAACCTCGATGCCATAATCACGAAAATTAGGCATTTTTAAACCCCGCCGTAACAAACCACCATTAGCATAGGGGGTAGAGCCTAACCGCTTATCTCCTTCGGGGGCGATCGCCTTAATTTCCGGCTTAAGGGTTCCGTTTTCGTCAAATAATTCTTCCGGCTTATAACTCCGCATCCAGGCTTCCAACTGATCGCGGTGCTGGGGATTGTCGTGCATTCCCCCCATGGGCACCTGGTGCGCCCGCCAAAACCCCTCTACTTTGTGATTATCCACATAATCTGGGCCCGTCCACCCTTTGGGAGTCCGCATCACAATCATCGGCCACCGGGGACGGATGGTGTTTCCCGTACTCCGGGCTTCTGCCTGAATTTTATGAATTTCCGTTACGCAATGATCCAACGTGCTGGCCATGGCTTGGTGCATGGATTCGGGATCAGACCCTTCCACAAAATAGGGGGTGTAGCCATAACCTTCAAATAAAGCCTTTAACTCTTCGTGGCTAATGCGGGAAAGTAAAGACGGATTATTAATTTTGTAACCGTTGAGGTGCAAGACAGGTAAAACCGCACCATCTCGAATGGGATTAATAAACTTATTGGAATGCCAAGAGGTTGCCAGAGGCCCCGTTTCCGACTCCCCATCTCCGGCTAAACCCACCACGATTAAATTGGGATTATCAAACGCTGCACCATAGGCATGGGACAGGCAATAACCCAGTTCTCCCCCTTCGTGGATAGATCCGGGGGTTTCGGGAGTGCAATGGCTGCCAATGCCGCCGGGGAAAGAAAACTGCTTGAAAAACTTTTTCATGCCGTCTTCATCTTCGCTACATTCGGCAAAAAAGCGAGAATAGCTACCTTCCAAATAGCAAGGCCCTAGGAATCCCGGTGCCCCGTGACCCGGCCCCACCATGTACAACACATCCTGATCAAACTTTTTGATAATCCGATTTAAGTGGGTATACAAAAAACTAATGCCAGGACTCGATCCCCAATGCCCTAAAAGCCGCTGTTTAATATGCTCCGGTTTGAGGGGTTCCTTCAACAGTGGATTCTCACGCAGATAAATCATGCCGACGGCCAAGTAATTCGCTGCTCGCCAGAAGGCATGGAGGTTTTGCAATTCTTCAGGGGTTAGGGGAGACGTATCGACCGTAGCCCTAGCTGGGCCGAAGGGGCTAAGGGACGATGGAGGGGTAGTAGAGGCAGCAACCATAAAAGTGATTAACTCCAAAATAATTGGGCTTTTTACAGGATAGCCATATATTGGCACGATGGAAACTTCAAAAAAATTAAATTTTGCCGTTGTTTTGTTCCGTCCCCCCTTAACCTCACATTAATCCTTTTTTAGAGTAATTATGCTATGAATATTTTTGCTGAATTGCTTTGATTGGCGATTAAGGTTAATGAATAATTGTTAATTCTTGGCAATATTTTGCTGGGTTTTGATGACAGCTTTCTTCTTTAAATACGTTTTTTAAATACACATATCTCTTTTCTTTTGGCAATCTTTGAACAATTAAAATAGCTGGTGCACATTTAGACAGGTTAGCTAGGATTAATAACGGCGATCGCACCAGATTCGGTAATGGGGTGCATCAACGGTTGGTTGCTGATAAAGTGAAAAATGGTTAATTTTTACGCAGTGTAAGAGGTTTAGGGCAATGAAAGTGGCAGTCATTGGCAACGGTGGCCGGGAACATACCATCGCGTGGTCGTTGGTCAAATCTTCCCAGGTTAGCCACTGTTATTGTTTGCCGGGGAATGGAGGGACGGCAGGATTAGCCAAAACCGAAAATGTGGCGATCGCCGTGGATCAGTTGGCGGAAATTGGGGAATTTTGTCAGGAACAGCAGATTGATCTGGTAGTGGTGGGGCCAGAATTACCGTTGACGTTGGGGTTAAGTGATCATCTGCAAAGTCTGGGCATTAAAGTCTTTGGCCCGACTAAGGCCGGGGCGGAATTAGAAGCCAGTAAATCTTGGACAAAAGAGTTATTAATTGAAGCGGGGGTTCCCACGGCCTTTGGGGAAACCTTTACGGAACTGGCCCCCGCCCAAGCCTACGCCGAAAAAATGGGAGCGCCCATTGTGGTCAAAGCCGATGGTTTAGCAGCGGGGAAAGGGGTAATTGTGGCCCAAACTTTAGCGGAAGCCCAAACGGCGATCGCCGATTTATTGGGTCAGGGATTCACCAAAATCGTGGTGGAAGAATTTTTACCGGGGGAAGAAGTTTCCGTCCTCGCCCTATGTGATGGTAAAACGGTCATTCCCCTACTGCCCGCCCAGGATCATAAACGCATTGGCGAAGGCGATCGGGGCTTAAACACAGGCGGAATGGGGGCCTACTGTCCCGCACCGATTGCCCCACCTGACGTGATTGCCAAAATCCAACAGCAAATTTTGGTTCCCACCGCCCAAGCGTTATGCAAACGGGGCATCGATTATCGGGGCGTGTTGTATGCGGGGTTAATGGTCAATCCCAGCGGTGACATTAAGGTGTTGGAATATAATTGCCGCTTTGGTGACCCAGAAACCCAAGCGGTGTTGCCGTTGTTAAAAACCCCCTTAGAAACGGTGTTGATGGCCTGTGTCGATCAAACCTTAGATCAATTACCGCCCCTGGAATGGCATCCCGGCAGTGCGGTGTGCGTGGTGGTGGCCGCTGGCGGTTATCCCGGTGATTATGCCAAAGGGGATCAGATTACGGGTATTGAAATTGCCGAAACTAAAGGCGTT
>JBJOGT010000312.1:0-4029 GCA_046048115.1 Cyanobacteriota bacterium
TTGGTGTTGCAGGGTTTGGTGTTGAATTTGTTTGCGTTGCGAGGGGATTAAGGGATGATCCTGGAAAAAGTGGCGCTGCCAAGTGTGACTAATTTCGACCACGGTGAAGGGTAAATCCCTAAGCTCCCAACCGCCTAAGCCCAATTCTGCCATTAATCGACTGACTTTAGGATCATAACTCAGGGCAAAACAGGTATTGCCTTCGGCGGCGGCCATGATCAGACTATGTAATCTCATGCCGATGGTGAATTGAACGTCTTGAAAAAGACCTTTGCAGTCCCTGGGATCGTCTCGGTAAACTAATTCGTAATGCCCCGGTAATTGGGCGGCGATCGCCTCCATGATGGCTAAATCCTGGGATTGCTGAAAGGGAATGAGGCGTAGATAGGTTTGGGTATGGTGTTGAAAATCAACGAGGGCCTGGGTAATTAATTGCAAACGCTCTGGCGTTAATGAGGCATGGGGACGGAGATTAACCGCGACGATAGGGCGGTCTGTTTGGGTCTCAAGGGAAGAATGGCTTTGCAGTAGCCACACTGGATCGGGGGCTAACAGAGCTTTTAATCCCCATTGCTGGACTAATTGCGCCGAGGCTTGATCCCGCACACTAATGGCGTCACAGCCTTTTAAAACCTGATGGGTTAACCAGCGGATCGGTGGACGGGTCAACGGGCCAATGCCCTGGGCCCAGGCGATCGTTTTAAGTCCCAATCGTTGGGCCAGCCACATCAACCCCGCGTAATATAACGGACTGGTTACACTGGTCACATCCTGCATCAAACTGCCGCCGCCCCAAATAAAGCCATCAGCGGAACGCATCACCTGCCAAATTTGTCCCCAATCTCGATTCGGACAAGCTTCAATACCATAACGGGCTGTTGTCACCCTAGGATTTGCTGACAGGGCGATCGCCTCCACGTTCGTTGGTAACAGTTGCAGTAATGACACTAATAACGCCTCATCTCCCGCATTATCTTGACCATAGTAACCGCACAGAATGACGCGCATTTTGCCCCCACCCTTTCCAAGAAAACAAAAAATAAAGGATAGCTTCCCGGTTTAGAGAAACTATCCTTCGATTCAATCATGGATGAGCCAATTGGCGATCGGGGTAATTAAAGCATTGCCCCAATGTTAAATCGACAACAACTTAAACTTCGGCTTCTTTTTGAACACGGGTCGATTTGTCACCCACTTTCTGGAATAGACCCCATTCCACTTGTTCTTCCATATCCAGGGGAACACCAGCAAAGACATCGCGGAACAGCGTCCGAGAACCATGCCAGATGTGACCAAAGAAGAAGAACAACGCAAACACCGCATGACCAAAGGTAAACCAGCCCCGGGGAGAGGTACGGAATACCCCGTCGGAGTTAAAGGTTTCGGTGTCGAAATTAAAGGCTTCACCCAATTGGGCTTTCCGGGCAAATTTCTTCACGTCCGCTGCATTGGTAAAGGTTTGACCATCCAACGCACCACCGTAGAAACTGACCGTAACCCCAGTTTGTTCCACACTAAATTTCGATTCAGAACGACGGAAGGGAATATCCGCCCGGACTACACCATCTTCATCGGTCATGATCACGGGGAAGGTTTCAAAGAAGTTGGGCATCCGACGGACTTCTAGGATACGGCCCTCCTTATCTTTGAAGATGGGGTGTCCTAACCATTCTTGGGCAATGCCATCACCACTATCCATGGCGCCGGTACGGAACAAACCTCCTTTAGCAGGGCTGTTGCCGACATAGTCAAAGAAAGCCAGCTTTTCGGGAATATTTTCCCAAGCTTCGGAAAGGGAAGCACCAGCGGCCACTTGACTGTCAACCCGCCGTTGAATTTCCTCTTGGAAGTAGCCTTTATCCCATTGGTAACGGGTGGGGCCAAACAACTCAATGGGGGTAGTAGCATTTCCGTACCACATCGTTCCTGCCACAATGAAGGCAGCAAAAAAGACAGCGGCAATACTGCTAGATAAAACCGTTTCAATGTTCCCCATACGAAGCGCTTTATATAACCGCTCAGGGGGACGCACCGTTAAGTGGAATAGACCGGCAATGATACCGACGATGCCCGCTGCAATATGGTGGGCAACAACACCGCCGGGATTAAAGGGGTTAAATCCAGACGGGCCCCACTCTGGTGCCACGGGTTGAACATGGCCCGTTAAGCCATAGGGGTCAGAAACCCACATCCCTGGCCCCCAAACCCCGGTCAGGTGGAAAGCACCAAACCCGAAACAGAGTAGACCAGAGAGGAAGAGGTGAATACCAAACATTTTGGGCAAATCTAAGGCAGATTCACCGGTACGGGGATCAACAAATAATTCCAAATCCCAGAAAACCCAGTGCCAAACAGCAGCTAGGAAGAGTAGACCAGAGAGCACGATATGGGCTGCTGCAACCCCTTCAAAAGACCAGAAACCGGGATCCAGACCTGTTTCTCCGGTGACGCTCCAACCGCCCCAGGAACTGGTGACGCCTAGGCGGGCCATGAAGGGAAGTACGAACATGCCTTGCCGCCACATGGGGTTGAGGACGGCATCGCTGGGATCAAAAATGGCTAACTCATAGAGAGCCATAGATCCCGCCCAACCCGCCACAAGGGCAGTGTGCATTAGGTGGACAGAAATGAGTCGTCCCGGATCATTCAGGACAACTGTATGAACTCGATACCAAGGTAGTCCCATTGACGCTCCTTCTAGTAACGGACAGTGTTTTGTCTTAAAGACGTTTAATTTTTTATTCTGTGTTGACGGGTAAATAAAACCCTTGTCTTTTGGTTGTGATAACCGGTCAAGACTGACAGAGTCAAGTTCTATCTATTATCCCTTAGAAAGTGAGAATATTTTGAAGTAGTGTAACGAGCCGCTTCGTTTTTCGCAAGCTGCCAAGGGGCGAATGCCGTACCGACGGGGCCAATGGTTGGATCTTGCCTGCCGATCGCCGGACTTGAAGCGATTACAGCATAGTGTACGACGTAGTACGGGGATGCCGAATGAACCCAATGGCGATCGCCCGTTACAATTCTTAATCATTAGCCCTGATTAATCCTTGCCATGACTAGCCTACTAACGCCAAAAACCCTCCAGACCCCCTTTCCCGTAGGTGGCAATGACGAAAATCAGTTTGATTGTCGGGCCGTTTGGTATCCCTTGGCATACATCGCGGATTTAGACAAAACTAAACCCACACCGTTTACCCTCCTGGGGGAAGATTTGGTCATTTGGTGGGAACCGGGGGCAGGGCAATGGCGCGTGTATGGCGATTATTGTCCCCACCGTTTAGCCCCTTTGTCGGAAGGTCGGATTAATGAAGCTGGACAGTTAGAATGCCCTTACCATGGTTGGACATTTGCGGGGGAGGGAGATTGTCAAACCATTCCCCAGCAGTATGCCGACGGCCAAGCCCATACTGCCCAGCGGGCCTGTGCCCGATCCTTGCCGACCTGTGAAAAGCAGGGGTTATTATTTGCCTATCCTGGGGAAGCCAGCCATGCAGATCAAACCGTAGTACCAATTGTGGATGTTTTGGAAGATGACTCGCCGGAGTGGGTCTGTTTAAACACCTTTCGGGATTTGCCCTACGATGCCTTTACCTTGTTAGAAAATGTGTTGGATTCGAGCCATATTCCCTACACCCACCACAACACCGTGGGAAAACGTAGCAATGTCAGTCCCGTGGATTTAGAAATGGTTGCCGAAAGTCGCCAGGGATTTATAGGGGTTTGGCAAGAAGGGCCGCGGCGGGGCACGTTGGGGAAACAGGACACCACGTTTATTGCACCAAATTTAATGTGGCATGATCTCACTTCTAAACAATTTGGCCGCACGTTAACGGTGGTTTATGCGACGCCCATCCGCCCTGGGGAATGCCGCTTATTTGCCCGTTTTCCCTTTAAGTTTTCCAGTAAAATTCCCCGTTTAGCCATTAGTTTGACCCCGAATTGGTATAGTCATCTGGGACAAAATCGGGTGTTGGAAGATGACCAAATTTTCCTGCATTTACAAGAGCGTCAAGTGGCGGCAAAAGG
>JBJOGT010000313.1:0-3001 GCA_046048115.1 Cyanobacteriota bacterium
TGATTACATTATTCAGTTCATGTCCTAATCGGATTTGTATTGACTGGTAACGAAGATGGCTGGGGGGTTATCCGTGACCGATCGCCTTCTTCGTTCTTATTTTTTGATAATCCCCGGTTATTGTTTCTGCCTGGACAGTTGCCTATGCCCTGGCTCAAATCGATTCCCATTGTTTCGATCGCCTTGGTGATTATTACCTATGCGGTATTTGGTTGGTCTATTGCTGCGTCCAGCATTGTTTGGACTCAAGAGTTGCACGAGCAACTAAAAGCGTTAGAGTGGGTCGTTGAAGAACAAACTATTTTGCTACTGATCCATGGCTTTGCGCTCTTAGCAATTACCCTCACGACATTGGCTCTGACGGCTCCGATCACGTTAATGACCTATTTTGTAGGGAGCTGGGTACAATCAGAAGCCCGATCAATGGTGTCAATGGTGCTCTGGTCTTTCTTATTTGTAATTGCGTTACGGTGGTTTAACCATTTCACCACTTTTTTAGTGCTACTTTGTGCAGCGATTTTGGGACGAATTGAATTACGGTATGTGGGACTAAATCAAACCCAAGCGTTATCATTATTGACCTTGATTTGTCTGGCAAGTTTTAGTGGTGGGGCTTATGGTTATTTTCACTACCACAGTTTTTGATTTTCTTCATATTGAACCCATTCATCATCACCGAGGGTCTATAGGCGAGAGGAAAATTGGAAAATGAGATCGAAATGGGTTAACAACAAATTTAATCGGTTTATTTTGATTTTTTCATTTGATTCTTTTTCATTTTAATACTGTTTTGAGTGACCTTGTCTTGATTGTTATTGATGGCTTAACTAAATTACGATGGCTTCTACAAAAGAAATTTTACAAAAAACATTTATCATTGCTTCTGGCATCTCCTTCCTGGGGATGATGACCCTGCCGATGCTTAGTATTTTTAAAGGGGATACCAATCTGCCGGCATCGTCCAATGCGTCGGCCCCCAATCAACCCCCGACTGCGGAAGAACAAGCTAAAATTGCGGCGATCGCCGAGGGGTATGCCAAAGTATTAGAGCGCGAACCCGACAATCCCAATGCGCTCCAAGGTCTGGTGGAGGCGCGGTTACAAATGGGAGATTTACCGGGGGCGATTCCGCCGTTGGAAAAATTAACCCAACTCTATCCCGAGCAAGAGCCCCTCAAGCAATTATTAACGGTCCTTAAACAACAAGTCGCCCAGCCCAAGGCCCCAACGCCGCCAGCGGCGGATAATACCGCGCCCCAATCTCCCCCGTCAGATCAGCCGTAGATAGCGACCAGATTGCAGAGCGATTGACGTTAGATTGACGGAGTTTACCGCTGTCAGATGACGTCCTCGTCGTTTTTTACCGCCTATTATCTCCGCATTGTTTGACCGCATGACCCAGTTGCATCAAGCCTTTACGATTTTTCTGAGCCTTCTCGTTGAAGCATTGCCGTTTTTGACCATTGGGGTGATTCTTTCCAGTGCGTTATTAACCTTCAGTGATGAAAAAAAACTCATTGCCCTTTTGCCCCGGCAACCGTTTTTAGGGGCGATCGCCGGTAGCCTGATGGGATTTATGTTTCCAGTCTGTGAATGTGGCAATGTGCCGGTGGCACGACGATTTTTAATGCAGGGATTGCCCACCTCTGTGGCTGTGGCCTTTTTATTAGCAGCTCCAACCGTTAACCCAATTGTCATTTGGTCAACCTGGGTTGCCTTTCGGGATCAGCCGAACATTGTGGTTGCGCGGGTAATTTGCTCTTTAATCATCACCATTATTATTAGTTGGGTCTTCAGTCGTCAGGCCGATCCCAGACCATTATTAAAACCCGCTTTAGCCCGCCGTTTAGATTATTTAACCCGGAGTCAGACACCGACCCCTGCCCTCATTGAGTCGCCTTTATTGCAATCGGGAACCTTTTTACTCGGTACCAAGGGCCAACCCCTACGCTTAGATGAAAAGGCAGCGGAGACATTGTTGCCTCCCATCATCCCCAACCGTTGGCAATTATTCACCGACAATATCATTCAAGAATTGCGGGAATTAGGGGGGATGTTAGTTATTGGCAGTGCGATCGCCGCCACCATTCAAATTTTTGTCCCTAGGGAATGGATTTTACACCTGGGTCAGGGAACCATCAGTTCGATTTTGGCCATGATGTTACTGGCCGCCGTCGTTGCTGTGTGCTCCACCGTCGATTCCTTTTTTGCCCTGTCCTTTGCCTCAACGTTTACCAGTAGTTCCCTGCTTGCCTTTCTGGTTTTTGGGCCGATTATTGATATCAAAAGCATTGGTCTGCTACTGTCGATTTTTCAGCGCCGCATTGTCCTGTATTTATTGCTTTTGGCTGGACAGTTGACTTTTTTGCTCAGCCTGGGTCATAGCTATCTGTTTTAAGGGGAAAGTGCGGTGGGGTTGGGGAAAACACACTTCAATCATCCCCAATGGTTAGTTGTTGGGGATTACAGCGCTCAATTGTATATTCAATTCCTTGGGCCCCTTCCATTTCGAGGTCGGTTAAATAACCCAGATGGTGGTCGATCGCCTCTTGCTGGGAATTAAATGGGCCAAAATAATAAATGCACTGGGGGGTCTGGGTTGAAACGCGAATCCACCATTTACGCTGGGCAAAAAACAGGAAACTTACCACCGAAAAGAAGAGCAGAAAAAGCAGAACGCCGAACATAGACAACTCGCTCAGTAGAAACAACGCTAAATGGTCAATTACCTCACCACTCTTATAGCTTAAATAGCGCGAGGAAACACGGGATGCCGGCAGAAAATTTCAAAATGTGGATCAGATTAGACAACAAGGTGAAGAAACCCATAACGCGGTGGCGGCAAAATAGTCCTCTTGTTTTGTGAGTTTCTATTTTTCGACCTACATTCCGCAGGTTCATGAAAGATAATAATATTTTTGGCAAGGAGGGCCAAGTAAACCTAAAACTTGCAAGTGAAAGTCACTGAGATTGGAAATAAGTTTTCGTCCTTCAAGCCAAA
>JBJOGT010000314.1:0-3574 GCA_046048115.1 Cyanobacteriota bacterium
TTGGGGCGATCGCCGTCAATAGCTTCTTTGTGTAACTTTTTGTCTAAATTGCCAGTAGGGAGATTCTAGGAATGGAGTCTCCCTTTTTCGTCGTCTTGCTAATCACGTTTACGACCGAGTGTTTGCAAACGAACTGGGCTACGGCGATCGCCGTCTAACACGCTTCCGGCTAAAAGGCGATCGCCGTCTTAAACCAATAAACCCCTAACCCCCACTGCGTAATTTATCCAACACCGAACGGTCTTCCAAGGTTGATGTATCCCCGGAAATTTCTTGTCCTGAGGCTAAACTCCGCAGTAAACGGCGCATAATTTTGCCAGAGCGGGTTTTGGGTAACACATCGGTAAAACGAATTTCCGCTGGCCGGGCGATCGCCCCAATTTCCTTGGTGACGTGTTGGATTAATTCTTTAGCCAGGGCATCACTGGGGTCTTGGCTACCTTCTAAGGAAACAAAGGCAAAAATGGCTTCTCCGGTTAATTCATCGGGACGACCCACCACCGCCGCTTCCGCCACCATAGGATGGGAAACGAGGGCAGATTCCACTTCCATGGTGCCCAAGCGATGACCGGACACATTGATCACGTCATCTACCCGACCCATAACCCAAAAATAACCGTCCTCATCTTTGCGAGCCCCATCCCCGGCGAAATAGACATAGTCACCATCCTGGGGCGGAATATGCTCCCAATAGGTGCGACGGAAACGATCCGTATCGCCGTAGACATCGCGGATCATGCTGGGCCAGGGTTGTTTGATCACCAAAAAGCCCCCTTGATTGGATTCGACGGGATTGCCATCGAGGTCAACCACTTCCGCCACAATGCCCGGAAAGGGACGGGTACAGGAACCGGGTTTAGTGGGAATTGCGCCGGGGAGAGGCGTTAACATAATGCCGCCGGTTTCGGTTTGCCACCAGGTATCAACAATGGGACATTTGCCGCCGCCGATAACACGGTGATACCACATCCAGGCTTCAGGATTAATAGGTTCCCCCACAGTTCCTAATAAGCGTAGGGACGATAGATCCCGGGCGTTGGGAATTTCTTCTCCCATGCGGATAAAGGCACGAATGGCGGTGGGGGCAGTGTAGAAAATGTTAACGCCGTATTTTTCCACCACATCCCATAAACAGCCGGGGTTAGAGGGACGGGGAACGCCTTCGTACATCACTGTGGTGGCACCGTTGGACAGGGGGCCATAAACAATATAACTATGGCCTGTAATCCAACCCACATCGGCGGTACACCAATAAACATCGGTCTCTTTGAGGTCAAAGATCCATTTGGTGGTCATGTGGGTGTAGAGGTTATAGCCCCCGGTGGTATGTACCACTCCTTTCGGTTTTCCCGTACTGCCAGATGTGTAGAGGATAAACAGCATATCTTCGCTGTCCATGGGTTCGGCGGGACAGTCCGCAGACTGTTGGGGTTTTAATTCGTGCCACCAATGATCCCGGTCTTTGACCATGGTTACGTCGGCTTTTGTCCGTTCCACCACAATCACGTTTTCAACGCTGGGCGCACCGTGTTCCAGGGCTTTGTCCACTTCTTGTTTCAAGGCGATCGCCTTATCTTTGCGGAATCCTCCGTCGGCGGTGATCACTAACTTTGCTTGGGCATCCACTAGGCGATCGCGCAGGGCTTCGGCACTGAATCCTCCGAACACCACACTATGGGGCGCCCCAATGCGGGCACAGGCCAACATGGCGATCGCCGCTTCGGGAATCATGGGCATATAGATCGCCACCCGATCGCCTTTGCTGACCCCCAAGCTTTTCATAGCATTGGCAAACTGACACACTTCCCGGTGGAGTTCCCCGTAGGTAATCACCCGCGAATCCCCCGGTTCCCCTTCCCAAATAATCGCAGCTTTGTTCCGTCGCCAGGTGGTGATGTGGCGATCGAGACAGTTGTAGGAAATATTCAATTGTCCGCCGGTAAACCATTTAGCAAAGGGCGGTTGCCAGTCCAGCACCCTGTCCCACTTTTTAAACCAGTGCAATTCCTGTTCTGCTAACTCTCCCCAAAACCGTTCAGGATTGCTCGCAGCCTTACTATACAGTTGATCGTATTCCCGCACACTCCGCACATAGGCCTGCTCGCTAAAGTCCGCTGGCGGTTCAAAAAGTCGATTTTCTTGCAGGATGGATTCGATGGTGTCTGACATGGTTCTCTATTGCGTTGAAAGGTCAAAGGCGTAAAGCCCCAATGCTGTGATTGTCGCAAAGATTTTTAAGGTTTCGTCTAATTGTAATTTTCTGTTAGATTTCGCCCCATCTTTTCCTGGATTGACCCGATTAAAACTGTTTAGAAAAATGGTGCAATTTTTTGATGTAGGGCAGATAGTAGCAACCTTCCTCCGGGGGGATTTCAAGGAGGTGATGGGCTTGGAGGGTGGACAGGGTTTCATTAACCGAACCCAGATCGCAATGCACCATTTCCGCTAAGGTCTGGGGGGGAATGGCCACCAGTTCTATCCCCCTATCAGTGGTTACGCCATAATTTTCTCCTAAATAGACCAAGGTTTTCATGATACGACGGGATTCGGATTGGTGGGCAGACTTAAGACGGCGATAGAGGTGGCGAATGCGTTGGTTAGTGAGTTGCAGGAGCCGTTGTTGTAGATTGGGGTCTTTCAGTAACAGTTGTAAAAAGCGTTGGGCAGAAATATTAAACGTCTGGGTCGGGGCGAGGGCGATCGCCTGGTGGAGGGGGGGATAATCGTCAAAAATGGCCATGGTACCGAGGTAATCCCCTTGGCCGAAAATATCGAGGGTCTGCGCTTGATCGCCAATGCGGGTAGAAATTTTGACCCAACCCCTAACAATAAACACCACGTCCCGTCCCCATGCGTCTTGATCGATGATGACGGCTTGATCCGGGTAGGTTTTAAATTCTCCTAATTGCAAGATTTTTTCGCAGGTTTCGGGGGGGACTCCTTGAAAAAAGGGAATATGGTCGGCGATCGCGTCGGGGTCCATGGGGTCGGGGATCAAAAAAGAATGGATTGATAACAGTAGCAAGAATTTGACTCGATCTTAGGCAAAAGGGGGATCAATGGGAACCCTGGCATTGTACCGGGGTTTAGTCCAATTATATTGGCTGGGATGGAAGTCAATACTGGAGGGCTACCTAGGCGGCTTGATGGATAAAATTCGCTAGGATTTGTAACCCTAACTCCGCCGATTTTTCGGGATGAAATTGTACCGCCATCAAATTATCCTTGGCGATCGCCGCTGTGACAGTCTGGCTACCGTGGGTCACCGTGGCCGCAACAACCTCAGCATCCTGGGGATCGACATAGTAGGAGTGGACGAAATACACCTGGGGATCGGTGGGTAAATTTTGCCAGAGGGGTAAATGGGGTTGCTTAAATTGCAACGTATTCCAACCCATGTGGGGAATGGTTAAATCCGGTTCCGATTGAAAATGGCGCACTTTGCCTTTGATGATGCCCAACCCCGGTTCTTGTCCTTCCTCGGAGGCATCAAACAAAATCTGTAACCCTAAGCAAATGCCCAAAAAAGGTTTCCCCGTGGCGATCGCCGTTTTTAAGCTGGATTCTAAGCCCC
>JBJOGT010000315.1:0-3396 GCA_046048115.1 Cyanobacteriota bacterium
GGGGGGTGAAGGCTTCCCAATAAACCACATTGCCCACCGCGAGGCCTCCTAATAAAACCACCAACGCCAGACCCAGACCCACGGGATAGGGTTTACCCAAAAACGCTGGTTTAAGAAAAACAAATTTGGAAAAGGAAATGGCCGTCCCGATCGCCGCAATGTTCAAGCCGATGGCCAACCAAAGGGGTAAACCTTTGAGGGTTAATGTTTTGGCTTCAAAGCCCGCCAGCAGGGGAAACCCAGCGATGGAGGAACTGGCCAGTAATAGCGGAATCCAGAAACCAGCGGCGATGGGTGTCTTTTTCAATACCTTGAAATCCCGACTGGGTAGACTCCCGGCCAAGAGAAATAAACTGGATTTGACCAACCCATGGCTGAGGGCATAAAACCCCCCGGCCACCGGGGCCGCGAGGACAAAGCCCATTTGGGAAACGGTATGAAACGCCAACATCCGCTTACTGTCTTTGGCCACCATGGCGTAACTCACCCCAAATAACGCCGTAGCCACCCCCAAACCTTGTACCAATAACAACAGTTGATCGGACAACAGGGCACAGCGCAATAACGGTAAAATTCCGGCTTTGACCACCACCCCCGATAACATGGCCGAAACCGGTGTCGCTGCTTCGCCGTGGGTTTGGGGCAACCACAGTCCCGCTAGGAAAATGCCCCCTTTGGTCAGCAACCCCAAGAAAATTAAGGCGATCGCCTCCAGGGGGGCTTGGGTTAAACCGCTGAAGGCAAAGGATTGATTGCTTTTGTACACCAGGGCCACGCCGATCAGATAAAACAACATGGCGGTGTTACTCAGTAGCAAATACCTTAGCCCCAACCAAATAATCCGGGGTGTCCGGGGATAGGTCATTAACAAAAAAGCGGCGATCGCCACCACTTCCAAGGCCACATAAAGGCTAATAAAATCCACACACAAAAACGTGGCATTAACACTGGTGTGCAGAATCATCAATTGGGCATAAAAAAAGGCAGACCGGGCCGTGCCCCAGCAGTAGGCCAATACCGCCAAAGTCACCAGGGCATTGGTCAACAAAAAATAGCCCGTCAGGGCATCCAGTTGTAACATCACCCCAAAACTGTCGAACAATTGCCACTGTTGGGGACTCTGGGTGGTAAATCCCAAATAGGCCAAACCTGCGGTCAGTAAACAGACGGTCAAGGTCAAATATCGTACCAAGACCGGTAATAAATAGCCCCCAAACCCCGCCATCAAGGACAAACAAATAATTCCCGTCAGCCAAGGCAACGCATTAAATTCATCGGACACTGAAAATATACTCATGGCCAATACCGCTTTTCGATCGCCGTCACTTCCAAGGTGGGATTATCCTGGGCCAATTTCATCGCGGCTACCAACATCAAGGCCTGAATAGAAAGACCAATGACGATCGCCGTTAAGATGACCGCCTGGGGAACCGGATCAGCATAGGCAAGGGGAGAATCTTCCCCGGTCACAATGGGGGTCAAAAACCCTGTGCGAGCGGCAATCAGGCAGTAGAAAGCAATTACACCCGTACTCATCACATCCATGGCGATGATTTTCATCATTAAATTACGCTTGTATAACAGCCCCAAAAAGCCGACCAACACCGCTCCCAAAAGACAGGCCTCTAGAATGACCATTCGCAGATCTCCGCCTCCACCGGTCTTAAGTAATCAATTGCAAATTTTCTATGTATTGGCATTGTTATTTTAATATGCTTTTTGCTTTTATCATTGAGAAAAGTCTACCCTCGGCGGTCAAAAATAGCAAGGGTTTGATGGCCTCTTGCCCATGGTAATCAGCGCGACGGGGAATCCCTTTGAGACGGGGGAAGCTGGAAAAAAATGCGTGCCATCCAGCCCAGACAAGCCAGAAAATAGCCGCTGGTGAGTAATCCATTGAGGTAAAGCAAGCGTAAACCATTAACATCCGTCAAAAGGCTACTTCCACCCCAAAGTAACCCGTACAAAATCAACCAAACCAAGGTTAACTGTAGGGAGCGCTGACTAAGACGATATTGACGGCGTTCCCAAACTGTTTTTGGGGTTTGTTGTATTTGCCACAGGGAGGGCACAATCCCGGCGATCGGCAATAAGTACAGACAAAGGCGGAGACGCATTAATTTAGTATCAGCAAAACGGTCATGATCTGACATGGATAATTCTCCGTCCCAAGTTACTGTTGCTATTATCCTTGCTGGGGGAAACAGTACCCGCATGGGGCAAGACAAAGCCTTATTGGCCTGGCACAATACCTGTCTGTTACGGGAAACCTGTCTGGCAGCCCGAGCTTTGACCGACCAGGTTTATGTGGTTACCCCCTGGGGAGAACGGTATAAAACCCTACTGCCATTGGGGTGCACTATTTTACGAGAAGATCGAAAAACGAATGCCCCAGGTCCACTGGTGGCCTTTGCCCAGGCGATCGCCCAGTTGCCCCATTTAACCGGTTGGGCCCTGCTGTTGGCCTGTGATTTACCCTACATAACCGTGACTCATTGGCCCCCGCTCCCGTCCCTATCCGCTCTCGCCCCTAACATTGTTGCGGTTTTACCCCAGGGAAAAAAAGGCTGGGAACCATTATGTGGGTTTTATCGGCTAGATCGATTGGATAATTTACAAAAATTTGTCCAGCAAGGGGGGCAATCCTTTCAACGGTGGTTAGCCACAGAAACTGTAATACCTTGGCCGTTAAATCATCCTAAAATTTTAGATAATTGCAATACCCCAACTGATTGGCAACAATTCCAAGCTAGCCTTGCTGTCGGTTCGCTGATTTTTCCTCGTGTTTAAGGATTTTATCAAAACACGATATATAGCGTTTAACCTGCTCCAGGGCATTTCAGACTGGGCTGATTTTTCTTCGCGGGGAACCAATACACATTGGAGCTTGCTTGTCAATACCTTTTGGCGATCGCCACAAGTCTTATTCTGCGGTTGATAATCCCAAAAGCGTTCCCAAAATGAGCAAACCGACAAAAAGAAGGGTAATCATATTCCCGATTAAGTTTATTGGGTGATGATTCTAATGGTGGGACATTAAGCCAATGGTGGAAGCGCTCACATGACGATTGCGCCCTAAATCTTTCGCTTGATATAGGGCTTGATCTGCCATGGTGATTAGTTTTTCTGGGGTTAACTGATCCGAGGGAACCACCGTTGCGCTACCAATACTTAAGGTTAAATAGGAATTAACCGTTGATCCTTTGTGGGGAATTTTGGCTTGGGTAAAAAGGGATTGTAGGTGCTGAATCAAGCTATTGCAGCCCGGTAAATTAGTGCGGGGTAAAACCAAGGCAAACTCTTCGCCGCCATAACGGGCTACTAAATCCGTTCCCCGCCGACTCACTTTTCGCAAAATTGCAGCGACCTTTTTTAAACATTCATCCCCTTCTAAAT
>JBJOGT010000316.1:0-4130 GCA_046048115.1 Cyanobacteriota bacterium
CTGCGCCCTGAAGCCCAACTGGATGGGGTCGATATTGCTACCTTGATTGCCGCTATTATCGATCAAACCGCTGTTCCCCGTTAACCTTGCTGATCCATGCCGATAGAAAGTTAAAGACAATGTTAAGTTTGTTTGTCATAGTCCGTTAATAATTGACAGCACTCTGGGTAAACGGTAACAATATATACGGAAATCAAAAAACGTTCATCTCCTTTTCCGAACAAAGTTCCCCAAGGGAGACGGAAGTAGGGAAATATTCCTGAAGGAACGCGCCTCCTGTACCTTCAATTTGCACAATTAGGAGCGCAACTCATGCAATTAACTTATCGTGGTTTAACCTACGACTATCGTCCTCCCCAGGTCGAAAAACCCCAGGAATTAGGCTTGACGGGCAGTTATCGGGGCTTAGATTACCGATTCCGTCGGACTGGGACTAAGAATGTGATGCCCCCCAACGTCAATTTGACCTATCGGGGTGTTGTCTTTAATCCCGCTAACCCTGTAACGCAAACAGAGACGGCGCTTTCTCCCACCGTTGAAGTTGTTCCCCAAGTCTCTTTCCAAGAGCGGATGCGGGCGCGGTTATATCAAAAAACCCAGGCAATCAAAAAACGCCAACAGTCGTTGTTGTTACGGCTTGCGACGGAAATTGGTTTAGACGGTGAACAAGCTAGCCATCACGAAGGCACTATTCAAGGCAAAGTCCCCGCGAATTTTCGGGTTGATTATGCCAGCCCTGGGGTTGCGATGAGCTAGGGTTTGCCTTGCGGATCAAGCCAGTTGGTCAGTTAGTTGAGCTGGACATGACTGACCCATAAAAATCTTCCTTGTCCCTTCCAAAACCTTAGTTGGAGGGGATTATTTTTGCTTTGGCACTCATCAAGGCGAACAAAAAATAGACCCTGCAATGGCAATGGTCGTTTTTGTCTTGGATTCACCGTATTATTTTCACAGAAAGTGTTGCTTTTTCTACCATATACATCCCTAGACACATCTAGGATTGCCATTGTCAAGGGATAACAATAACAAAGGGTTAAGTGTGAAACGGGTTGCGGGTATTGTTTGGATTGGCTTGGCTGTGCTGACGGCGATCGCCGTTTTATGGATGGGGGGGATTAATCCATTGGGGGAATTGTCGGTGATATTTGGCGATCGCCATCGTCTCGATCCTTTACCCCAGGATGGGGCTATTCAAATTTATTTCAACCATAATGATGCCAAAGGAGCGGATTTTATTGACCCAGACCGGGGATTTAAACGGGAAGGTGATAATTTCGAGCAGGTTATCCTCGACCAATTTAATCAGGCACAAACGAGTATTGATCTAGCGGTGCAGGAATTACGTTTACCCCGCCTTGCCCAAGGGTTAGTGGCCAAACAACAGTCGGGGATCAAGGTTCGCGTAGTGCTGGAAAATTTATATAACCAAACCCTCCAAGAAGCCCAAAATCAGCCGGAAGATGGCGATCGCCTGGGCAGTTATCTTGCCTATGCGGATCAAAATCAGGATGGTCAAATTAGCCCGGAAGAAAGTCAACAACGGGATGCCATTCAGATTTTAAGGGATCGCCAAATTCCAGTGGTGGATGACACAGAAGACGGCAGTAAAGGTTCGGGGTTAATGCATCATAAATTTGCGGTGATTGATGGCAAAACCGTCATTGTCAGTTCCGCTAACTTTACCCCCAGCGGTCAGTATGGCGATTTTGATGATCCCGAAACTCGGGGCAATGCAAATAACTTGGTGGTACTAAAATCCGAATCCCTCGCCCAATATTTTACCGAAGAATTTAATTACCTTTGGGGAGATGGCCCCGGCGGCAAACCCGATAGTCTTTTTGGCATTAATAAACCCCGGCGATCGCCAAAGGTAATCAAAATTGGTGACACTGATGTGGTAGTCAAATTTTCCCCGGATCGGCAAGCGACTCCCTTTGCGGAAACCAGTAATGGCTTAATTGCCCGTTATCTTAACCAAGCCCAAGCACAAATTCAATTAGCTTTGTTTGTCTTTAGTGAGCAGGCTTTGGCTAATGTAATTAATCAACGCTTTCAAAAAGGAGTAGTAGTAAAAGCACTCATTGATCGGAGTTTTGCCTTCCGTTCCTATAGTGAAGGACTAGATTTATTAGGGGTTAGTTTGTTAGATAATTGCCAAGTTGAAGATAATAATCAGCCCTGGGCCTTAGGAACAGAATTTGTTGGGGTTCCCGCTCTCCCCGACGGGGATAAATTACATCATAAATTAGCCTTAATTGATGATCATATTATTATTACCGGTTCCCATAATTGGTCCCCCGCAGCTAACTTCAATAACGATGAAACGGTCTTAATTCTTGATAATCCGGCGATCGCCGCCCATTACCAACGGGAATTTGATCGTCTTTACCATATTAGTGAGTTTGGCATTCCAGGGTGGCTTAAAAACAAAATTGATCGTCAAAATCAGGAGTGTTTAGTCGGGACATCTCCCAAACCATTGGCAACGGCTGTCCCCAATCAATTAGTGAATCTCAACCGTGCCACTATGGCAGAATTGGAAACCTTACCGGGGATTGGCCCCAGCCTAGCCCAACGAATTATTGATGCCCGACCGATTACGTCCTTTGAAGATTTAGATAAGGTAAATGGTATTGGGCCAGCTAAGCTTAAAGCATTGGAAGGAAAAGTTAGTTGGTAATTAATTTTAGTGCTTTTATGGTGTGATGACAGTCTTTGTTTTTCGTCGTACCGACACCAAAAAATATAGCAATTAGGATTAATAATATCCAAGTTAGCTTCGCTAAATTTTAGATCGCAATCTTGTTTAATTGAGGGCCATTTTCCGCCAACAAAAAATCTGATGCGACCTGTGGCTTAGTAACAAAGGGTAAAATTTAATCCAAAAAGAGAATGTCTAGGATGGTCGGTGTTGATCATCCTTTTTTTGGCAAAATTGACAGTAACTTGAAGGAGATAAATAGAATAGCCAGCCAAATATAAACTTAAACACTTTTGGAGAAAACGAAAGACCCTATTTCATCACATTCAATGGTTAATCCCACGACTTGGTAAAGTTCTAGAGTCCACAATGAAAGAATAAAGGTTTCAGCGATTGGGGCAAAGGCTAAAACGACCATTTCTTCTTATCCAAAAGAGAAGATTGCCAAGTCGTGATCAAACATAGGTTATTACAGTTTTTTGATCCCCGCTCATCAAAGAGGGGGAGGGTCTCCTTCCAGGGTGTTTTGTAAAGATGTGCGGGGATAGACTAATAACGTATTACCCCGCCGACCGACAATGTAAACCTTTTCATTAACGGCGATCGCCTGATGGGAATCGGCGCACTCGGCCCGCCAGGAATTGCCTTCATAGAGAACCCTTCCACTTTGACCGGGGGCAAGTTCACTAAGCATTTCCCCTTCACTGGCATCTTTGAGGGCAACTTGGGAAGATCGACGGGGGACAAAACGACGGGAAGCTGCAATTAAAACGACGGATACAGTCAACCAAAATACCGCTTGCAGGGCAAAATTCGGCACAAGCAACGCAAACCCCGCAGTGGCGATCGCGCTCAGCCCCATCATGACAGCGACAAAACCCACCGGCACAAACACTTCGATTAAGCAAAGACCACTTCCCGCAAAAATCCACAAATAAACAAACGACATGATCGTTACTAACTCCCTAAACTAGGGTAAAAAAGGAGAGGTAGGCTAGATCCTAACAATGGTAGTCAGACAAACAAGAACGCTACTTGACAGCAATTCTAAATTCAGAACGATTTTGTGCCATTTCAGCTATCAGTCAGAATATTAAGAATTATAAACTCCTCTTGGGTTAAGGCTTTCAGAACCGTCAATTTTTGAATTTGGAATTGCTGGAGATGGCATATTGCCATTCGCCTCGGTGACCCAAGCATCAAGCCTCTACCGCCCAGTGACGACAGCATCGGAATTGACTTGGGGGTGACCAGTCTAATTGCGACAAGCAAGGGAGACAAGGTTGTTAACCCTAAGCACTTCAGGAGATACCATCGTCGCTTGCAGGTAGAACAGAAACGCCTTGCTCGTAAGCAAAAAGGCTCTAAAAACCGGGAGAAAGCGTCAAAGAAAGTCGCCAAGATCCATCTCAAGCTCTCTGACTCCCGA
>JBJOGT010000317.1:0-8640 GCA_046048115.1 Cyanobacteriota bacterium
ACAAACCCGTTAAGAAAAATTTACTTTCCCAAGTCAGCGTTCTCTTAGAAACCTTTGCGCCAGACTAGGACAATTTATAGTTAACAACCCACGGGGCGATCGCCGCACGGCTCAGACTTAAATGTAAAAAAATAAGTTCCCAGACCCTAGCGTTTTTTAGATATTTTTATAATTTCGATAGATTTTGGGGCAAATATGTTCTTTTTGGACGGCGATCGGCGATGAATCCTCCCGCTAGTCTGTCACCTTAATAATTCATTAAGTTTTCGCTTTGTTCAAAAAATACTTTAACTAGTGAAACTCTTACGGTATCCTTGACGTCAAATAGACTAAGTGAGGAGTCAACCGTGCTAGGTAAATCCATGAGTCAAGCCGTTAATGCCAATTGGGAAATTGAAAGCAACTATGCTAATCCAAATACCCTCTCCCCAGATGCATTAACCAACGTTGATCTAATTCTACGCTGCCAGCAAAAAGCCCGTCCTGATAGCGTGGCTTTTAACGAACTTTTACGTCGTTACCAATCCCATGTGGACAAAATTTTGTATCACTTGGCCCCTGATTGGCAAGATCGAGCCGATCTCGCTCAAGAAGTTTGGATTCGCGTTTATCGCAACATTCATCGCCTTAACGAACCGGTCAAATTTAAAGGTTGGCTGAGCCGCATCGCTACCAATCTCTTCTACGACGAGTTACGCAAACGTAAACGGGTTAGCCATCCCATTTCCCTGGATGCCCCCCGACGCATGGATGACGGTGAAATCGATTGGGACATTGAATCGGGTTACCCTAGCCCGGACGATACCCTCTCCACCGCCGAATTTTATGAATGCTTGCGCTTAGCCATTAAAGACTTGCCCGAAGCCTTCCGCACGACCATCGTACTGCGGGAAATAGACGGTCTAGCCTATGAAGAAATTGCCGAAATTACCGGCGTTTCCCTGGGAACGGTGAAATCCCGCATTGCCCGAGCCCGCGCTAAATTACAAGCTTTTTTACAACCCTATCTAGCTTCTGAATAATTCGTTGATTATTACCTATTGTGTCTGCTATCCCGGTGCTCATCCCCGGTGCCATTGGACTAGGGAACCGTCCAACTGTGTGAGGAGTGAATGAAACGCAACCTTGGTTAAGCGCCCATTCACGACGAATATGTGTCGGTGGAAATTTCCCCAGAGAGGTCTACTATGAATCCAAAATTTGAGATGAACCAATGTCAGTCGTGGGAAGCGTCTGGTTCTGAAGACGATAACTTTGAACGATTTGAACTGCTAAGTGCTTATATTGACGGTGAAGTAACCTCCCAAGAACGCAAACTAGTACAAAGCTGGCTAGATACGGATCCGGAATTTAAGCAAGCCTATCTGGGGTTGATTCGGCTACAAACGGCTCTTCCCCAACTTCCCATCCCTCCCTCCATGCCGACAGAGCAACTGTCTAAACAAGTTTTTGAACGCATTGAAAGGGAAAATCGTTGGCAACGTCTTTGGTTATGGGGCAGTTTAACCGCAGCGGCGATCGTGGTAGCAGCCTGTTCCAGTATTTTCGTTAATCCCCTCCAACCGGCTTCTCAACAAGCAAAACTGGACTCTGAAAGTCGTATGATTAGTGAGGATCCATTGATGATTGCCATCAACGAACCCTTATTTGATGTGTTAACCCCTGACAATCCCGAAAAAGACCCTTTATCTCAATAATTATCTGTGGACTTCAAGGGTACTTGGTGGGATAAAAAACGTAGACACTAAAAAAATTTCTCCCCATGTTCCTGGAGCGACCATTTGCCAGAGGGAAGATAAATTCCCTGGTGTCGTTGGATAGTGGCGAAGGCCATACGGTAAATCCAAGCCAAAGAACCACCGAGACCATCGCCTTTGGCAGAAAAGACCGTTGCTCGACAGCGATTATATTCATTTTGCTCAGGCGATCGTTGAGGATCATAGTCCTCCAGCTCATCCAATGCAGTCAGAGAAAAATCCCCATCGAAGCTGAGGCAATATCCCCAAACGAGGTCTGTCCCATCACATACCCCTGGATAACCTAGCCGTGGAAGATGATAAATTTGCCCGGTAACGTAACCCAGGATTGCCCGTTTCAGATAAGGACGGCAATAGGAATCATAATTACGTTGTCCCGGCATGAGCGTACCGTAAACAAACACATTGACCTCAGAGGGAGACAAGGAAAGGCAATCCACAACCTGTAAGCCCTTGGAATGATAAGAATAAAATAGTTGACAAAAATAGAAGGGACTTCCTCGGCCCCAATACTAGCAGCATTACCCCAAAAACTTAGATTTACCGAAGCTGTATCAGGATGCCTGAAAAATCAAAATTTGGGCTAACTTTCGTCAAAAAGCATTGTTCCGGCGGTAATAATGGGGCTGAAAATCAAGGCAGTTGGACACTATAGTGGTGAATCAAAAAACAAACAAGGAGGGTCATGGAGTAGTTCCAAGTCAGAAAAACAAAAGTTCAAAACCTACTGAAATTAGAACGAGGAACCGGACAGATTTCCCCCAAGGCTGGCAGTGGCGAAAAGGGCAGTCAACTGACGGGGAAAGCATTATTGAATTAATTGTCAATCCTAGGCTTGGGGACTATTTGCCTGGTTAAACATGGGCGACAGATAGGCCACAAGGATGCCCAGGGAAAACCCCATCAGATTGCGAAATAAGGGTAAAAAATCCTGGGTGCGGGTCACTACAGGACCGATGCCAAAGGCAATAAATAAAATGCCCCACAATGGCGACATAATTAGTACCCATTGCCAAGCAAAGGTCTGGTTAGTGCTCCGGGGAATTGCGGCAAACCCAAAAATCAGTCCTCCCACAATGGAGGTCACCAGGGTCAGAATCCATTGTTCCCGGGGTAAGCCTGGCACCACATTACAGCCTCCCCGGATTAAACAGCCTTTAACCGTGTCTAATGCTTCGGTGATGGCCAGATTCTCGCCGTTCTCGCGGATATAATACATATTGCCGAAACGAGCCTGCATTTCGATCCAAAACGTCCGGGGCATTAACTCATAAACTGCATCACCAATACTAAATGCCAGTAGATTGCCCCCCCTAGCATCCGCCACTAGTAAAATACTTTTGTCGTCTAATCCCCAAAAAGGAATCACAGCCCGCCCTGGACTCCGGTCATATTGCGTTAAAACCCGGAGTTTCCAACCTGTTTCAGCCTCAAAATTATTAATATCTTCGACCATGCGGTCTTCTTGAACATCGGGTAAAAAATTAGCGAGATCAACAATCGGAGTCGTTTCTGAAGGGAGTAGCTCAGGATTATTGACCGCATGGGCATTGGGACTGAAGCTCATCCAAATTAATGCGGACAACATTAGGGCAAAAAACCAGCCAACAGGCTTGGGGAAAGGGGGCGACTGTAGACAGGCGGGCATAGGAATATTTTTAAGTTTCTTTACAGTTGTTTACTTATCTTAAGGGAATGGTGGCTCAACCGACAGTGAGCCGAAATATTTTTATGGTTTACGAATCTTGACATGGAGGGTCAGGGGCAAATATCTGGGACGGCTGATGCTGTCTCGGTCATCTAGTCAAAATCACTGACTTATTTAAGGTTTGATTAAGGGGATTACGGAGAAAACGTATCCTTTGTTACAAAAATGAGCCGTTCCCCCTCTTAGTATGGAAGCTTATCCCTCAGGGATAATTAATTTCCCCTAGGCGAAAACTCGATTTGTTGGGCAATTATTCATCAATTTCCTTGGCGATTTGGCTTAATTAATGACCTAACTCCTCTCCAATAATTAAATAAGTATCGTTCCCTTACGAGGTCAAAATTTTTCGCGTATGACTAACCCCTTTGGAAGACGTAAATTTTTGCTGTACGGATCAGCAACCCTGGGCACCAGTTTGTTGCTCAAAGCCTGTGGTGGTGGAACTGGGGGGGATTCAGAGCCCGCCGCCACAACGGCCCCCGCTGCATCCCCTGAGGCCGCTGCTCCTAGTGGTGAGCCCATTAAAGTCGGCATTCTTCACTCCCTCAGTGGCACCATGGCCATTAGTGAAACGACGGTGGTGGAAGCTCAGGAACTGGCGATCGAAGAAATTAATGCTGCCGGTGGTGTTCTGGGCAGACCCATTGAAGCCATTAAGGAAGATGGCGCTTCGGATTGGCCGACCTTTGCGGAGAAAGCCGCTAAGCTGATCGATCAAGATAAGGTTGTGACCGTCTTTGGTTGCTGGACTTCTGCAAGTCGGAAAGCGGTGTTGCCGGTTTTTGAAGCCAAAAATCATATGCTCTGGTATCCCGTGCAATATGAAGGGCAAGAATGTTCTAAAAATATTTTCTACACTGGCGCTGCCCCCAACCAACAAATTGAACCGGCGGTGGACTGGTTGTTGGAAAATAAGGGCAAGAAATTCTTCCTGGTGGGATCGGACTATGTTTTCCCCCGCACCGCCAACACCATCATCAAAGAACAGCTAAAAGTCAAAGGTGGTGAAACCGTTGGGGAAGATTACCTGCCTTTGGGCAATACGGAAGTCACGCCGATTATCACCAAAATTAAACAAGCGCTCCCCGATGGTGGTGTTATTTTCAACACCCTAAACGGTGATAGTAACGTGGCCTTCTTTAAGCAAATCCAATCCGCTGGCTTAACCCCCGATAAATATCCGGTTATGTCGGTGAGTGTGGCGGAGGAAGAAGTCCGTCAAATCGGAAAAGAGTATTTGTTGGGTCAGTTGGCATCTTGGAACTATTTTCAAACCGTTGATACCCCGGCTAATGCTAAGTTTGTTGCTGCGTTCAAAGCTAAATATGGGGAAGACCGGGTGACCAATGACCCCATGGAGGCCGCCTATATTTCTGTCTATCTGTGGAAGGCGGCAGTGGAAGCAGCGGGTACAGCGGATGATCTTGACAAAGTCCGGGCGGCGGTGATCGGCAAATCCTTCGATGCCCCGGAAGGTTTGGTGGAAATGAAGCCTAATCACCACATTTCCAAGACTGTTCGTATTGGGGAGGTGAATGATGAAGGGATGTTCAATATTGTTTGGTCTACGGATGGCCCCATTGATCCTATTCCCTGGAACCAGTTTGTCCCCGATACTAAGGGTTACACCTGTGACTGGACGCGGACGGATGTGGATAATCCTGGCAAGTTTAAAGAAAGCTAGGAATTATATTATTCCGGCTGTCTGGGAACCTTAATGGTTCATAAATGTGATCACCATTGCCGTTGATTGAGGCCCTGTCAACTAAACTGAGCTTGAGGATTTCGGGAGGGGGCAGGCAAAATCAACGGCTTTTTGCTGTCCTACCATGGAGAAGAACCCTTTTATTGATAAAATGGGGGGATTGCTTTGCCGTGCTCTTGAAATCTCGTATGGATACTGAGTTTGACCCCCACTTCCTAGCCTATGGAGATTTATCGGCCCCAGATAGTTCACTGAATCTGAAATTATGGGCTGATCAGGTGGTTTTGTGTTTTCAGCCGGTCTATGAGTTGGAAACGGGACGGGTAGTTCATAATGAGGTATTAGTACGATGGCAAACACCTCCGGGGGAATTATTGCCGCCCCAGGCATTTTTAGATAAGCTGCGGGGGACAAAGTTGTTGGCGGATTTAGATCGGTTGGTGGTCACTAAGGCGATCGCCGTCTTGCAGGAACAGTCCCAGGTTGTGCTGACGGTGAATTTGTCCGATGTAACCCTAGGGGATGACAGTTTTTTAGTCTATCTTCAAAAACAATTACGGGATACCAATATTGATCCGAAGCGGTTAGGGTTTGAACTGCCCGAAATGTTAATTCAACCCCACGATCAAACCCAGATGGGATGGCTCCGGAGATTACGACGGTTGGGATGTTGGATTACGGTGGATAGCTGCACAGGCAAACAGTTTTCCTTGCAGGAATGGCAGTCTCTTCCGGTGGATCGGGTAAAGTTAGACCGACAGTTAGTGGCTCAGTTTGAAGAACGGGATACCCAAACTTTGGCGATCGCCCTAGTGAAAGTTAATCAATTATTTAAGCGTCCTTGTATTGCCAAGGGCATTGACGATCAAACCCTGCTCAATAGAGCGCGGCGATTAGGGGTGCAAGAAGTTCAAGGCTATTACTTACGTACACCGCAACGGAAACCCCATTTGTTCATCTCATTTAGTCTATTGGGGACAGGCTTTGTAAGCCTATTGGTGCTTCTTTATTTATTAAAATCCTTTCTGGGCATTAATCTCGTCCCCCAGGAACACGCTTGGCAGGTAATTTGGAATTTTATTGCTCCCCTATGGGATGCGGTCCCCGAATCCCGACCCACTCCGGGGCCAGATAAAATCTCGCCAGACTGAATGATATGGTCCCATGAAATCGCGCTAATCTCCCCAGGGAGACCCCCAGCAGTCACCAAAGTCCTGTTAAAATTCAAACCTATCCCGGCTGTATTGATAATGATCCAAGGTTTTGGTCTATGGCAATTGGTTAGCTTCCAACCATAATCCATAGATATTCCTTAGAATCAGCAATTCCGCTTTTGATGTCTCTGCCCTGGGACGCCGATTAACTTTTCCCTATGCTGTCCACCGAACAAATTTTTGTCGTCGTTGGTATTTTACTCATCGTTAGTGTGTTGGCTAGTAAAGCCGCGAACCGCTTTGGTATTCCTTCCCTATTACTGTTTTTATTGATTGGAATGCTAGCGGGGACTGATGGCATTGGTCAAATTGAGTTTGATCAGCCAAAATTAGCCATGTTTGTGGGCAATACCGCGCTAACGATTATTTTATTCAGTGGGGGACTAGATACGGAATGGCGAAAAATTCGCCCGGTGCTTAAACCAGGCTTAAGTTTGGCAACCTTGGGGGTGTTGTTATCGGTGGGCTTAGTGGGAACCTTTACCTGGTGGATGTTGGGATCTTTTTCAGATTTTAAAATTGGCACCGATGGTATTTCCTGGGGTCAGGGTTTATTGCTCGGCGCAATTATTTCCTCCACCGATGCAGCGGCGGTATTTTCGGTTTTTAAGGCTAGCCCGGTGCCGTTGCCGTTACGAATCCAAGGGCTACTGGAATTAGAGTCGGGCACTAATGATCCGATGGCGGTGCTGTTAACCATCAGTATTCTCAATATTTTAATGGCGGGGGAATTTGTCCCGTTTACCTTTTTGGGGCAACTGATTTTACAAATTGGGGTGGCGATCGCCTTGGGGTATGGGTTTGGGAGACTGATGTGCTGGAGCCTCAACCATTTATCCCTACCTTCTCCGGGGCTATATCCTGTTTTTTTATTGGCTTTGGTCTTTTTAACCTCCGGTTTAACTACCCTGTTGGGGGACAGTGCCGTCCTGGGGGTTTACATTGCCGGGGTAGTACTGGGTAATCGTCCCTTTGCCGAATCCAGCATGATCCTCAGCTTCCAAGATGGCATTACCTGGTTAGCTCAAATTTTGATGTTCCTCACCTTTGGTCTATTGATTGTGCCGGATCAATTGCCAGAAATTGCCGGGGTCGGGACGGCGATCGCCCTATTTATGATGTTAATTGCCCGACCGATTAGCGTATTTATCTCTTTGAGTTTGGGCCAATGGCAATTTCGAGAAAAAATCTTTATTGCCTGGGTGGGATTGCGGGGGTCTGTGCCAATGATTTTAGCCGTGTTACCGTTAACAGAAAATCTAGACCAGGCTAATGAATTGTTCAATGTCGTCTTTTTTGTCGTTTTATTATCCATCGGCTTCCAGGGATTAACCCTATTGCCCGCCGGTCGTTGGTTAGGTTTATTGAATGCTAAATAAATATTGCGCCTTATTTCCTCTTCTTAGCTTTCTTGTACTAGCCTTGGACTTGATGACCAGTCATTCAATGGTGGGGGATGCCGTTGCCTCTGCGGTGCCCTCCCCAACGGCGATCGCCCAATCGACCCCCCAACAACGGGGAAAATTACGGGTTGGGGTCAAAGAAAATCTCCGTCCTCTAGGATTTCGGGATCAAAACGGTAAATTACAGGGCTTAGAAGTGGCGATCGCCCGGCGGTTGGCGTTGGAATTATTGGGGGATGAAACGGCTGTGGAATTGATTCCGGTGAAAAACCAAGACCGTTTACGGTTACTTCTAGAAGGTCAGGTGGATTGCCTAATTGCCCAAATGGGGCAAAATGCAGCCCGTGATCGCCTAGTGGACTTTTCTGCCCCCTATTACCTGGACAGTGTGGGCATCGTTACCCAGAATCCCCAACTCACTAGCCGTGCCGCGTTTAACAATGCCCGTTTAGCCGTCTTAAATAACAGTGCCACCGTCGGTATTTTAAAAACGGAATTTCCCGCTGCCATTTTGGTGGGGGTAGACTCCTATCAACAGGCTAAAACCCTGCTCGATCAAGGCCAAGTTGATGGCTTTGCCGGAGATAATACCGTCCTGACTGGCTGGGCCCAAACCGATCCCGCCGTTTTCCATTTACCCCTATTATTAACCGCCGAACCCCTGGCGATCGCCATGCCCAAGGGCTTAAACCATGCAGCGTTTCGGCAGCAAATCAATCAAGCATTATTGAAATTAAAATCCTCCGGTTGGTTGCGGGAACAATGGCGATATTGGGGATTGATGGTTTCCGGCGGTGAAGTCAGATCAGATCTTGAGCCATAACAGATTTAACCAGCCCTGGGAGCCTCGCAT
>JBJOGT010000318.1:0-2985 GCA_046048115.1 Cyanobacteriota bacterium
AACATTATCACTTCCTAGGGCACTGCCCAATAGTTTTAAACCGCTGTCTTGGAGATTTTGGGTGAACCAATTATCTTCGACTGGTGGGGGTTCCGGGGTGGTGACGGTAAAACTAGCAACGCTGAAATTATTGGCTTCGTTACTTTCTTGAATTTGATTCGTTCCATCGGCCTGGACAAACAGGTAATAGGTGCCAGCGGCTAAGGGCTGATCGAGGGATTGATTGAGGCTTTGCTGACTGATTCCCCCAGCGGCGATCGCCCCAATTGCCATGGAGGCCAATAGCTGATCCTGGGCATCCCAAACCCCATCGTTGGAGAGATACACATTGGCGATCGAGGCATTGGCCGGGCCTGTCCCCCCGTTAGCAATTTGATAACTGACATTGACATTGGCATCGCTATCCGTGAGATTACTTACCTGCACCCCTTGGCTCACTAGGTCTGCTCGGACAGGGACATTAACTTGAAAGGATTGAACACCAAGATTATTGGTTTCGTTGGTTTCTGTAATTTGGGAAAGGCGATCGGCCTGGGCAATGAGGTAATAAGTTCCGCCCTCCAATGCCTGATCCAACGTCGTGCTAAAGCTTTGATTTGCGCTTCTGTCTTTGCGGAGACTCCCCAGGTTAGCCGTTCCCAAGAGAGTATCCGTTCCGTCTAAGACTTGATCCCGCGATAGATAAAATCCCGTTTGACTACTGCCTGCATTGCTACTACCTTGATTGGCGATCGCCACCGATACCGACAAGCTCCCCCCAGCCTCTAGGGTAGTTTGATTCAGGGTAAGACGACTGACCACCAAATCCGGGGCAATGGTACTTCCGGCATCCGTACTCCCCCCATCCGTACTACCACCACTGGTCTTGCCTGTGGGTTTGCCCTGTAAACCGGCGATCGCCGTACTGCCAAAAAAGTCTCGGCCCGCCGTTTGTCGTGCTTTATTTTTGAGGAGCCAATCGTCAAAATCTTCCAGCGTTCTACTGTTGTTGCGAATACGATCTGCCAATTCCTGAACAGCCTGCCGTGATAGGCGATCGCCCATGCCAGCGGAAAACACCGGCGGCAGTTCCAGGGGGGAGAGGGGCGCATCGACAAAAATACTATCGAAGACGTTAGTCAGGGGATTCGGAGCGAAGTCAGTAGAGGAAGAAGACATAATTTTAAGGGCAACAAAGGGCGATAGGCTTTAAGGGATCAAATGACGGATTTAGCTAATTTTGAGGGTCAATAAAATGGGGCGAAGACAAGGCAGACAACCAGGGAAACGGTCAATAGTTTAAATAAAAATTTAGGAAAAAATCAATTGATTTTGGTGAGTTTTGCCGAATTCAGGACTACCTTTGATCGGTTGATTATTCTGAAATTTCTTGTCAATGTCCTTAATGTAGATTAAAAAGTCTTTAAAATTCACCGTGTTAATACTGAAATTTGTCGATCAAGATTTGGGATTACCCTATTTTTAAAAGGACTATAATCTGATATAGCGTGCTTAATTATGGGGGATTTGGGGGAAAGAATCCCACTGTCAAAGATGGTGTTTCAATATCTTAAGCAAGGTATTTCAGTAAAAATACTTAAAAGTAATTTTATATTTTTATGGGATGGTAATTACCGTTTTAGGAACTGTTAAAAAAAGTTGAAGTCGCCTTAGTATTAACCCCCAACAAAAAAAAGGTGGCCATTGGCCACCCGTTATTATCTCAAGGCTAAGAAGTCTGTCTCAAATCATTTAACTGCTCAAATCATTTAACTGCGGTGGAAGTTCCCCGTTGCATAGTCGGCATAACCGTTGTTGTAGTTATCTAACAGGGTATGCAGATCACTACCGGAAATTCCTAAACCGAGCACATCACTGCCCCAATTACCAGTACTGGTGACTCCACCAGCCTGGAAGTCCTGTAACAAGTCGATGGCATCGTTCATATAACCACTTACCCCTTTAGCACCACTCGCAAGGTCGAAGGAGTTGCCGGACAAGTAGTTCAACCACCCGGCGACCACATCCCGTCCTAACATCAGGGCATCCTTGTTGCCACCGAGAAGACCGGTTTTTTTGTGCTTGCTAGAATCAACAATGGTCAAGGCATTTTCACGGCTGATGAAGAGGGTGTCTTCGCCATTGTCGGTAATACCATTACGGTTGTAGTCGCCCACCAATAAGCCCGCTTGACCGCCCAACAGTTCCCCTTTAGCAAAACCAGAAGTGCCAGCTTTGGCTTCGTTGCCGACAATGCCATCCCAAAATTCTGCGCCCTGTTTGCTGCTCCAGAAGCCCGGAGTACCAGTGCCGGGGGCGGTCAGACCAGCACCGCTGTTATAGAATCCGGCATCGATAGTCTGGTTGAATTCTCCGCCTTCCAGAGTAATCCCACTGGTAATGGCGACACCGTTAACAATGGTGGCATCGGAGTCGAGGGCATCGTTTGTGCCTCGGTTAGCGGCGGTGAGGGCAAAGCTGCGGCTACCGGCTAAACCACTGATATCAAAGGAAACTTGGTATTCAACCCCAGCGGCGAGACCTAAAAATTCGTAGTAGCCGGTGCTGTCGGTGGTGGTGGTGGCGATGACGGTGCCGTCTTGGATGATGTTAACGGTTGCACCACTGATTCCTGCTTCGCCACTGTCTTGAATGCCGTTACGGTTGGCATCGTTCCAAACATAATCTCCTAAGTCTGCGGTGGGGGGAGTACCAACGCCTTCGGCCCAGAAACCAGCATCGATGCTTTGGTTAAATTTCCCAGCTTCGAGGGTTACGACATCGGAGAGGTAGTAGGAGGCAAACTCGGAGTCAAGAACTTGGGTGGCATCGGAGTCAAGGAGATCATTGCCGATGTTGGCTTGGGTGAGAAAGAAGCTAGCACCAATGAAGCCTCCCCGCTGCAAGCAGCGGGGTATCAGAATCAAAAAAGACTGAGTTGCTGAGATTGATGTAATTTCATGTACTCTCCTCCTTGGTCTTTAACGTATTTAGAAATCATGTTTT
>JBJOGT010000319.1:0-3194 GCA_046048115.1 Cyanobacteriota bacterium
TTGGCTATCGCCATAGCGCACATGGGTGGTCGTGATTTTGTCACTAATGCCCCGGAGTAAGTCATTGTAGTGGTCGCATAATGCCTTTTTGTCGGCCAGGGAAATGTGACGGGGATCTTGACCAATCAGGGGATTAATAAATGTTTGTTGGATCGGCGTGACGGGGGCCAATAGGGTTTCATCGTCCCCAATTAGGATTGCAGCGGCGATCGCCTCCTCTAAACGTTGTTGTAAATGATCCCAGCGATTAAAACTGGCAAATCCCCAACCCCCCTGGTGGCAAACCCGCACCTGTCCCCCAACGGATAACCCTTCACTCAGGGTTTCCACTTGATCCCCCCGTAGGCTAATCTGTGTCCCCTCGGACTGTTCCAGGCGAATACTGATAAAGTCAACCTGGGATTGATAACGGTTAATCAGGTCGGGCAATTGGCCCTTGAGCGAGGTGAGGGACGGCGTGGTCATGGGCAGGTATTCCTAGAGATATTCGCCTTCATTATCCCTAACTTAGCTGAGGTCGTCGATGGGACAAGATGTGATCAATTGTTAACTTCAGGGCATTAATTAGCGAAATTTACCTAGGTGTTTACAAAAGTTTATGCAATTGTTTAGTATAGTTAGATACAGGGAAAAGAGATTGACCATCCTCAATGGGTCTTACTTTCGCGCCCCAAAATTCCTCTCCTGTCAACTCAACCCCAGGATAATTGGCTAAAAATGCTCTGATTCCTTGCGTTGCAATGATTACCGTTCGTTGGCCTATCCCACCCGCTCTTCATTAAGCTTTCTTAAACTACCGTCCTATGCTTGTTTTATCCCTCCTGTCGCTTGTTTTGGCATCTCTGTCTGCCTTTCTCTGCATCAACATTCAAGAAGATGCGATTCGAGCGTCCTTAGGGTGTGTGGCAGTTTTATCGATTTTGGTCACATTATTCTTTGCCCCTTGGGCATTGAAACTAACCCTGGCCGCAGTACCTTTTGGCCTGGAGCGGTTCTATCGCTTTTCCCAACCGTCTTCCCTGGATTAACTCAAGTTTGCGTATTTATACCCGACTGCTCAGTGGCTAACTATCTCCATCCGTCGGGGCAACGGACTTTTGGAACAGTAATTGAACCCCTAACAGAATTAAACCGATCGCCACGAAGGCAAAAATAAACGTTCCCAAGGAAGCTAAGCCCAACACCAGGGTTCTCACCGCTGAGGCAATGCGTTGCACGATCGCCTTGTCGGACAGGACAGGTTTAGTGGCGAAAGTGAGGGCGATGGAAGACGTTAATAAATAGAGTCCCCAGGCTAAAGATCCGGCAATGCCTGACCCCACAAAACAACGCAGGGGAGTGGGCGGGACTTTTGTGTTTTGAGATTCAGATTTTTCAGGTAACGGGGGATCGGCACTCATGGGGGTTAGGGTCAGGAAAATCAATAAAAAACAGACTACACCATTATTTCATGGTCACCAGGGAAAAGCGGAATTCACTGCCCTGGCCTAGCTCACTGCTGGCTTGGATGTCTCCCCCTTGTAATTCCACCAACCGACGGGCGATCGCCAAACCAATGCCTGTCCCGCCGGAATAGCGCGATCGGGATTTATCGGCCCGCCAAAACCGTTCAAAAATGTGGGGTAAATCGTCGGGACTAATACCAATACCCGTATCTTTGATGCTGACCCAGAGTAAATTTTGGGGCGGGGAATCTGGCCAGGCGTTGATCGTAATTGTTCCCGTTTCAGTGTAGCGAATGGCGTTGCCAATTAAGTTAACTAAAATCTGTTCGGTGCGATCAGGATCGGCGTAAACCCAGGGTAAAGGGGGCGGGGTTTCTAGGATTAAACGGGGGCCATCTTCCAAGATTTGATCCGCAAAGCGCTGTTGTAATTTTTCCAGCAAGGGATAGAGATCAAACCGTTGTAAATTGATTGATAAATAACCCGCTTCTGCCTTGGATAATTCCTGTAAATCTGAGGTTAACCGCTCTAGCCGCCGGGTCTCCTGTACCAAACGTCCGTATAATTCCGGCGATCCCTCAATGCGTCCTTCGGCCAATTCTTCTAAATAGCCCCGCACCACCGTTAACGGCGATCGCAATTCATGGGTCAAGTCGCTCATCAAATCCCGCCGCTGATGTTCCACATTTTCTAAGCTGTCTGCCATGCGGTTAAAGCTTTGCCCCAGTTGATCCAACTCAGGAATCTCACTATTAGGCATCCGGGCTTGTAAATCGCCATTGGCTAGGGTTTGGGTAACGGATTTGAGGCGATCTAAGGGTTTCATAATCCGTTCAGCGGCCAAAAAACTTAACCCCCCCGCCGCACTGGCTCCAAAAATCACCGCCCAAATCGCACTACTATTCCAAGCGGTTTCAAAGCCTTTGACCAAATATGTCCGGGCCGATCGCACCGTAATAAACCCCTGATTTTCCAACTGTTCCAAACGCAAAATAAACATGCGGGGGGAAGACAGTTTTGCCAGAAAAACAAAGCTGCTCAATCCCACTAACATCACTAAAAAATGGGATAAAAATAGGCGGGTACTTAAACTAAATTTAGCCATTAGGGTTCTGGGTCAGTCAATGTGGCAAAGAGGGCGCTAAGAATTTGATTGGAGTAGAGAAAACCCTCGGGATCTTGCAACCGAAACCCTTGGATCTGTTCAGGATCAACCCGTTGGGTCGTGAGGTTATTGTGCTGATCATCCCAAGCCATCACCCATTGCCTTTGCATAAACGGTTGGAGCACTGCCAAAATTTGCTGTCGTTGTTGCGCTGTGGTAGGAGGTAATTGATCCCAGGTAACCCCAGCCCTGAGCCGTAACCCTAACATTAAACTTTCCAGCAGGGTTTCGGTAGCGGAAACGGATTCACCGGGACAGGGAGCGTCGTTATTTAACCAATTTTTAAGCCATTGATAGTAGGTGTCACGGGTGCGGGGACGGCTAAAGCGTTGACCGTTTAAGTAACTGGTGGCTCCCATGCCGAAGCCATAGTAGGGCTGATTACGCCAATAAACTTGATTATGTTGGCAGTGGTAACCGGGTTGGGCGTAGTTAGAAATTTCATAATGGTCAAAGCCCGCGTGGGTGAGGTGTTGTTGGGCCTGGCGGTAAAAGTTGGCACTCAGGTCGTCGGGGGGTAAAGCCAGTTGTCCCCGTTGATCCCGTTTGTCGAAAACCGTTTGGGGTTCTAGCACCAAGTCATA
>JBJOGT010000320.1:0-5052 GCA_046048115.1 Cyanobacteriota bacterium
AAATCCTAACTTTTATGACCCGCTGAATCCTGATAGTACCGAATCCCAAGCATTTATTGCCCAAGCTCAAGCGGTGATTGATTATAGCGCCAATTTAACGGATGAACAGAAGACGATCGCCGAATATTGGGCAGATGGGCCAAGCACAGAACTACCTCCGGGGCACTGGAATTTATTTGCCCAGTATATTTCGGATCGTGATAACCATACCATCGATGAAGATGCCAAACTGTTTTTTGCGTTGACAGGGGCGGTATTTGATGCGGCGGTTGCTTCCTGGGGATATAAACGGGAATATGATTATGCCCGTCCTGTCACAGCGATTCGGACTTTATTTGCCGGACAGCAAATTTCTGCATGGGCAGGGCCAAATCAAGGCACGCAATTGATTTTGGGCGAAGATTGGACACCCTATCAATCCCCCAACATTGTTACTCCCCCTTTTGCGGAATATGTATCTGGTCACAGTACCTTTAGTTCGGCGGCAGCGGAGGTGTTGCGCCAGTTTACCGGCAGTGATAATTTCGGGGCTTCTGTTTTCATTCCCAGCAATTCCCCCCTCCACTTTGAAACAGGGCTGAGTGATGTGACGTTGACTTGGGATACTTTTACTGTTGCGGCTCAAGAGGCGGGAATTTCCCGGTTGTATGGTGGTATTCATTTTTCTGATGGCAATGTTAATGGTCTAGCCCTTGGACAACAGGTGGGGGCAAATGCTTACCGTTTCGCTGAGTCTTTTTTTGTGCCGGAACCTTTAACCATAATGGGGGCTTCTACGGCGATCGCCTTTGGTGCTGCTTTCAAACGGCGGTGTAATCAACCCTAAGGGGCATGGTTGCACTGTTGAAGAAGGAATGTAGACGTATGTGTAACCGGCATTTCTCACAAACTTTGTGAGCTAATTCGCTGAAAGCTTTGTCTTGTAAGTGTTTAACCCTGCTATAAAGGGGGGACAACAAATAACAGACTGTTAAAACCCTTATTTTGTCTATGTTGTCTAGCTTTGACCGGATAAGGGTTGTGGCTTTTCAAAAATTTTTTGTGAGAAATAGGGGTGTAAGAGTTGACAAATCTCCTCTAGCAAAGTTGACTAACGATCGCCGTCATCGAGAAATCCGATATTATTGTGCTTTTGCTAGACCCCAAAACTAATGGCAAGGCCGCTTAAACGAAGGAGGCAGGAGCCACAGGCTTCCTTGTTTGGGCCACCGCCTCGATTACATCAGCCGCTAATTCTACTCCCCCAGCCTGATGGATAATTGCTTGCATTTTCTGAGCATGATTTCGATAGCGATAGTCAGTCAAAACCGTTGTAATAGCAGCGCGCAGATTCTCAACCGCTAACGATTTCAATGGAATAACAATACCAGCTTTAGTACGAGCCAATCGTGCGGCAATCCCCGGCTGTTCATTAGTGATGGGAATTGCCACTAGGGGAACACCGCAGCCGAGAGCGGTTAATACCGTATTCATTCCCGCATGGGTGATCACAAGGGCGGATTGTTCAATGAGCTGCTGATGGGGAGCAAACGGAACTACGATGGGATTTCCCGGCAACGGCATGGAGATAGCGCTGGGATTACCCAGGGAAATTACCAGTTGAACATCTAAACTTGAACAGGCTTGGGCAATGGATTCAAAAATTTCTGGTCTTTGATTTTGTAGCGTTCCTAAAGAAGCATAAACTAAAGGCTTTTCATTGAGTTTTTCAAAGGGAAAATCAATATTCTCAAAAGTAATTGGTTCATTACCAGAAATAGCTTGAAAGCGTCCGATGTAATGGAAATGAGCCGGCAGACGTTCACGAGGAAAATCAAATGCTTTGGGTAGTTGGCAAATTTGAGCAAGGGAAGAATAACTATCATCCCGGGTTTGGTAAGGAGGCAAATTCCATTGCTGGCGCTGTTGAACAATAACATCCCACAAATCACGGGTTAGATAATTGATGAGTGCGTTACCCAAACGATTACGTAGCCTGGCCCAGGGCGTATTGGAATATTGCCAAGGGGTGGAATAAGGCGGCACTGCGGGTTCTCTATGCACCAACATCGCGTTACAAATAGTTATAAAAGGAATATCTAAATAGTCAGCAACGGTGGCCATGGCCGTGGAAATTTGATCAATAATCAAGACTTCAATTTTTTCTGATTGAATCGCTTGGGGAGCTTCTTTAAATATTGTTTTTGCTTCGCGTTTAAAGAAGTCAATGGTGAATTTTAATCCTTCTTTTCCCATCAATTTCCCTAGGATTTTATACTGTGAATCAACGCTTCCTAGAGGAAAATCTGAAGCGCCAAATTCTTTCGTTAGCAAATTGAGGTTTTCAATTTTTTTCAGGGCATCAGGAAGTCCAAACAACACCACTGTGTTACCACGTCGTTGTAGCTCGATGGCCAGGGCACACATTGGGTTTAAGTGGCCAATAGCGGCCGGGCAGAAAATACCAAATTTCGTCATTGTTTTTGCTAGTGTAAATGAATTGAATTAGGATTTGCCCCCAATTTTGCTACCCTTAACCTCAGGAATAGCCTTTTATTCTGCTTAGCATACCAGACCCCCAACTTGCGATGACTCGACCGGGAACCTACCAAGGCAGTGACCAAGAAACGGAAATCCGTCGCCTTACGGAATTGATGCCGGCCTCGGGTCGAATGTTAACCAAAATTCAGTCTCAACCCAAACAATCGCGGGTGATTGATGCCCAGTTTCCCAAACCTTGGCAACTTGGCGATCGCCTAATCAAAATTAACTTTACCCTCTGGTGGGAATTGCCCATTCAGGAACGGGATTTATTATTACTGAGTGTGGTGTGTCGGCTAGCAGGGATTCGCTGGTTTAAACCCGATATTTACCAAGGCTTAACAGCGGCGGGGATTGTGGGAGTGGGCTTTCAACTCTGGCAACAGGACGTGGTGGGATTAATCGTGGCCGGGGGGTTGACGGCTGTAGCGGCACGGCAGATTTGGCAGGGCTATCAAAGTAATGAACGGGAAATTGAAGCCGATGCCCAAGGGATTAAGGTGGCCGTGCGGCGGGGCTATGACCAACGGGAGGCGGTAACAGCCCTCCTATCAGCGATTGAAACTGTGGCCCGCATCGAAAACCGCAGCAGTTTAAGCTTTACAGAATTGCTCCGCGCCCAAAATTTACGCTTACAACTCAGCACCCAAGGCAATCCCGCTAAGTCCCGCGCCTAGTCATCCTTATCATTTATGCCGTTTAACGCCGTTTAACAATTATTGCGACCAGCCTTTGGCGATCGCCCTAAAATAGGAATGTTGCTTGTCGTACTCAACCTAGTGCTGCTATCCCCATGACCCGTTATTCCTCCCAGCCCCGCCGTGCCAAAAAATCATCCCAGGGGAACGGCTGGGGCAGTTTGGCGATCGCCATTATTGTGGGAGTTGGGGGGTGTGCAGGCTTGACCGTCTGGTTAGATAGTCAACCAGAAGGCTTTTCCCTAGACCAATTGG
The DNA here is from genome assembly GCA_046048115.1 of Cyanobacteriota bacterium. GTDB lineage: Bacteria > Cyanobacteriota > Cyanobacteriia > Cyanobacteriales > Microcystaceae > Synechocystis. Next base: position 3,474 of record JBJOGT010000320.1, read on the forward strand.
CCAAGGTCACCGAATCGGTTCAGCAGGCGGCCAATCCTAAAACCTTAATTAAAACGCAACGGGTTGACAATCCCATCGCCGGTCAGCCCCAACAATTTTCCGCCCAAACCGCCAACCAACTGGATCAACGGGCAAAACAGATTCAATACTACGGCACATCGGTGGAGGAATTGGCGCTCAAAATCCGTCAAGTTGCCAGTAATGATTGGGAAAAAGCTCGCCTAGCCTACAGTTGGATCACCCAAAACATTGCCTATGACGTGATGATGGCGGAAACCCGCAACATTGATGATTTACGCCCCGAAACCGTGCTGGCGCGGCGGGAAACCATTTGTTCAGGCTATGCCAACCTCTACCAAGCCCTGGCCCAAGCATTGGGGTTAGACGTGGTGATCATTGAAGGCTTTGGCCGGGGGGGAGATTTCGTGGTGGGGGATGATCCCGATGTCAACCATGCTTGGAATGGGGTCAAAATTAACGATCAATGGTACTTGCTTGATGCCACCTGGGGGGCGGGTTCCGTCAACGATGGGAAATTTGAGTTTAAATTTAATCCCCATTATTTTGCCACCGAGCCAAAGCAGTTAATTACAAGCCATTTTCCCCGGGAAAGCCAGTGGCAGTTGTTGCCGACGCCCTATTCCCGTCTCCAGTTTGATCAGTTGCCCGCTTTGACCCCCCGTTTTTTCCGGGATCAGTTAGCGTTCAGTAGCCATTCAACGAAACAAATTCGGACTGGCGGTGAGTTAGCGGTTACGTTACAAACGGGGACAGAAATTCAAGTCGTTGCTAAGATACAAACCCAATCCGGCCAGACCCTAGAAGACCATTACACCCTCAGTCAACATCGTGGCGGGCAGGTTACCGTTAAAGCGGCCTTTCCCCAACCGGGGGATTATAAACTACTCATTCTCAGCAAAAATGCCAACGAAGAAACCTATTACCAGGCGATCGCCTATGATGTGACCGCCCAGGGAGTGGGGGAACCCTTTCCCAAAACCTACGGCAGTTTTATTGAACACCAAGTTAATCTCATTTCCCCCTTGGGGCGATCGCTCCCCCTTAATCAAGCCAGTTATTTCCAACTACAAGTTCCAGGAGCGGAAAAAGTTATGTTGGTAGACCGCGATCGCCGCAAATTCATCCCTCTGACCCGCACCGGGGATATATTTACCGGTTCTGAAATTGTCGAATCCCCCAATTTGATGGTGGCTGCCCAGTTCCCCGGCAGTAATAAGTTTTGGAGTTTAGTTGAGTATGAATAAAAACACCAGGGCCCAATCCCTGTTTCAGGTCAAACTTGAGGAGCAACGAAAGGGATTCAATTTGAAGCATTGATTGCCAATGTTTTAGTGCAGCGTCTTTGGGCTGGTGCTTGTGTGATTATGGACAATGCCAAAATTCATCAAGAAGAATATATTCGTCCCTTAATCGATCAAAAGATCTGGTGCTAAATTAATTTTTCTTCCCCCTTATTTTCCCGATTTTTTTTCCTATTGAAAATTGTTAGTCATAAATCAAGCAATTGTTGAAAACCTTGGAACCGTCTAACTATTTCGAGCTTTGGGAAGCCGTTCGT
>JBJOGT010000321.1:0-3255 GCA_046048115.1 Cyanobacteriota bacterium
CTCACCAGCCCCCTAGGGTAGGGGAATGGGCTTCCCTTGGCCCCGCAGAAACGGTGCAACAGATTATTGAATGGGTCGCCCCCTGTCCTCCCTTTAACGCTTCCGGTTTACCGGCGATCGCCATGCCAGTGGGTTTTGATGCCCAGGGTATGCCGTTAAGCGTTCAAATCATTGGCAAACCCGCCGCCGATGCAACGGTTTTAGCCCTAGCCTATCAGTTAGAACAACAACTCAACTTTCCTCGCCAATTGCCTCCCCAATGTACCTAACCTTCCGAGATTGAGATTTCCTAGACTTTGGGACTATCTTAGAAGGGGGGTCACCTTGCCAATCTGGGGCAGGAGACCGGAGCTATTTAAGAACCCAGACCAAAAAAAGCACTATGGAAACCACCGCCATTCCATTGATTGGCCTAAAAGCCAACGATTTTCGCCATCCCCTCGATCGCCAAGCCACGGCCAATTTGAAACAATTACCCGGCATGGATTTAATGATTCGAGGGCTACTCGGATCCTTGGCGGAACAATTTTTTGCCTTGAATAATTTGGCCGCCAGTGTGCGAATCAGTGAGAAGCAATTACCCGATCTGTATCAATTACTGGTGGAAGCTTGCCGGATCTTAGATTTGGAAACCCCGGATCTTTATCTGCAACAAAATCCCCAACCCAACGCCTACACCTTCGCCATGCGGGGCAAAAAGCCCTTTATGGTTATGCATACCTCATTGGTAGATATGTTGACCCCAGCGGAGATTCAAGCGGTGATGGCCCACGAACTCGGCCACCTCAAATGCGAACATGGCGTTTACCTAACGGCGGCTAATATTATGGTGCTGGCCGCGGGATTAATCCCTAACTGGGGGGCGATGTTAACCCAATCCCTACAGGCGCAAATGTTGGAATGGGTCCGGTGTGCGGAATTTAGCTGTGATCGGGCGGCTTTGTTGGCCGTTCAAGACCCCCAAGTAGTAATGTCGGTTTTGATGAAACTCGCCGGAGGATCTCCCAAGTTAGCCCCGTTGCTCAATCTCGATGCCTTCATTGAACAGGCTCGGGATTATGACCGTCTCAGTGAAGATGACATGGGCGCTATGCTGAGAACTCTGCAAACCCAGGACTTAACCCACCCCGTCCCCGTATTGCGAGCCAAGGAAATTGATCGATGGAGCAGTTCCCAAACTTATCAAAATTTGCTTAAAGGGGACAAAGCTGAGTATAATTTGGAAGCTGAAAAAATAAATAGTAAGGGCAGCTGGCGGAATTGGTAGACGCACCACACTCAAAATGTGGCGACTTCGGTCGTGAGAGTTCGAGTCTCTCGCTGCCCATTTTTAAAATATATCGGCTCTGACTGGTGCTGGACTGATGGTGATTGACAATCCCCGACTATGGTTAATTGGGGGAACAGGGGACAGTCGGAGGTTAACAGAAAACTTATTAACCCAAGGTTTTTCCCTCGTTGTTACGGTGACAACGGCGATCGCCAGGGAATGCTATCCCATTCATCCCCAGTTAACGGTGCGGGTTGGTCGCTTAACGACCCAAGACATTCCCAGTTTTTTGGAAGGACACAATATCCGGGCGATCGTGGATGTATCCCATCCCTTTGCTGTCGAAATTAGCCGACTTGCGGCGCAGTACGCCCAACAACAATCGTTACCCTATCTCCGCTTTGAGCGTCCACCTTTACCCATTACCGGGCAAACCATAGAAGTGTCGGATTTAGCGACGTTATTAACGGCAAATTATCTTCACCAGAAACGGGTGTTATTAACTCTTGGGGCTAACTGGTTGCCCCGTTTTGAACCGGTACAGAACCAAGCCATTTTATTTGCCCGCATTTTGCCCCGACTCGATTCCCTGCAAACGGCGATCGCCGCTGGCTTTACCCCCGATCGATTAATTGCCCTCCGTCCCCCCATTAGTGAAGGCTTAGAACAGGCATTATGGCAACAGTGGCGCATTGAAGTGGTGGTGAGCAAGGCCTCAGGAACCGCTGGCGGAGAAGCCCGCAAACAAACTCTGGCCCAAGCATTGGGCATTCAGCTTATCCGCATTGCCCGTCCCCAACCTCTCCAGGGAGAAATTACCTATGACCACGAACGAGTTTATCAATTTTGTCGAACACACCTGCTTTGATGGCCCCTTTTGTTAAGTATTGCAACGGAGTTTTCCCCGGAATTAGGATTGACCCGTAAGATAAAACCTTTAACCGGCGTCAATTAGGTTGACCCTTTTGCCGACTGTTTTTTATTGTTTGAGGAATCTTACATGAATACCCTTTGGTTAGCTGTGGCCGTTCCCCCTACCCTTGAATGGAGTCCCAAAGTGGCTGGGGTGATGATTGCCTGTAATATTTTGGCGATCGCCTTTGGTAAACTCACCATCAAAAAGCCCAGTGTGGGCACTCCCATGCCTGCGGCTAATTTCTTTGGTGGTTTTGGTTTAGGAGCCGTGCTGGGAACCACCAGTTTTGGCCATATCCTCGGCGCTGGGGTGATTCTCGGATTAGCCAATATGGGAATTCTATAAAACCCCTTGGTGCGGCGTTGGCGATCGCCCCTATGCCTATGACTTGATACTATATGATGCCAAGTCATTATTTTTACCTAAAAACCTCCTCGCCAACGCCAATCTACACTGGTTCCAAACAAGTTTGTGCCAAGTCTGAATACGAAGTCTACGACCTGATATTTTTTAGTGCTCAGTAATAAGGTAGTGAACCGGAATCAGTGATGAGGCTGAACGTCAAGCCAACTAGGCATTGTAGTGGTGAATAAAAAACTAAACAGCGCCAATATGATTATCGAGTTTTTGGGAACAAGAGAGACTCTTGCGGACAAGACGAGGGAGACGTCGTCCACAGGTATTAAAGCTCACTACGGCTCAATCCCCCTATTTTTCTAACTGTGCTATCGTCTTACACGCTTGGTAGGTATGAGAGGCGATCGCCGTCATGGTTTTTAAGTCCGAGAACTTTAATAATTTGTCTGTTTTAAGTATAATTTTTCACTGTTCCAAGCATCGGAGTCAATTTACAAATGTTTAACCTTCGCCAATGCCAGGGGTCGTTATTCCCTTGAGGGTTCCCCGGCATCTGCCCAATACCTTAATGGTCGAGTCGAGGTTGAGTTCCTGATCTTCCATCAGGGTGATGGGTGGCAAGTTAAGGTCAGAGGGCAGTAGTCAAGAGGGGCAAAAAGACGATAGGAAAAGGATAGAGTTCTAGCCAGTCTATCAAGCTGATGAGTCACCG
>JBJOGT010000322.1:0-4475 GCA_046048115.1 Cyanobacteriota bacterium
CTTGATAACGTTTATCCATATAGGGAATGCCAATTTCTGGACAAGTCATACCACACCGAATCAGAAAACGGGCGAGGGAAACTTCTAATAAATTATCCCCCATAAAAAAGACTGATTTGCCCCGAATTAACTGGATATAATCCTCTAAATTTTCCCAAATTTGGGCTTCCCGTTCCGCTAAGCCTTGGGGTTCAATGCCAAACACCGAACAAATTTTTTCAATCCAAGCCCGGGTGCCATCGGGACCAATGGGAAAGGGTGCGCCAATTAATTTACACTTACGGCGACGCATTAAGGTTGTGGCTGTCCGACTCAGAAAAGGGTTTACTCCGGCAACATAATAGCCTTCATCAATAATCGGTAATTCGGTATAACGTTTAGCTGGTAACCAACCTGACACTTTAATGCCTTGTTTTTTCAGTTCCAACGTTAAATTTGTGACCACCGGATCGGGTAATGACCCAAATAGCACTAGCGGCGGATGATTAACGTATTCTGAATCAATAGTCGGAGTATCCGCTTTGCGTCCAAAGGTTAATAGTTTTTGAATGGCATTGCGTTCTTCTTTTTCCTCTGATTTAACCTCTGCCAGCGTGGGACATTTGTGAGCCATGGAAGCCAAGACCGTATCTTCCCCTTGGGTAAAGGCATAGTCGAGACCATTGGCCCGGGCGGTCACAATGGGAATGCCGATTTCTGCTTCTAATTGGGGCGCTAACCCTTCGAGATCCATTTTAATAATTTCGGTAGTACAAGTTCCGATCCAGACAATGACGCTAGGATTGCGATCGCGCTTAATTTGCAAACATAAACGTTTGAGTTCTTCGTAATCCTTGAGTTGGGCAGAAATGTCGCCTTCTTCTAGTTCCGCCATGGCGTAGCGAGGTTCGGCGAAAATCATTACTCCCATGGCATTTTGCAGGAAGTAACCACAGGTTTTTGTGCCAATCACCAAGAAAAAACTATCTTCAATTTTTTGATAAAGCCAAGCAACGCAGCTAATGGGGCAAAAGGTATGATAATTACCGGTTTCGCAATCAAAGTTTAATGCAGAAGGGGCTTCAATAGCAGCCATAATTAAGTTTCCTCAAAGTAAATTAAAAGTTGGTTTTGATCGGGTGAGCAGCTAAGGGCTAATGGCTAAGATTTCTTGTTTCAGTTTCTGGATTTCCTCAGTTGTGCCGTGACGCAGAGGAATCAACGTTTCCTGATCGGAAGTCGGAGTCTCAGTTTCATTAAGCCGAGCCACCTCATCAACCCAATTGAAAAAATATTGATTGCGTTTAACATCAATGACAAGTATTAAAACAGGAATGTTGGAATTTTTAAGTTTGTTTAATTCCGAAATTTTGACCGGATAAACTCCCTTAATTTCTTCTTCCGTTGGCTTGACTGTCATGGCGATCGTGATTAGTCCGCTACTCGGCTTTGAAAAAAGAGCCATGTAGTCAACTTCATGGTCGGGGTCATCGCCGGTATAAATGGCTTGTTTAGGGGCAAGTTCAAACAAAAATTCTTGAGAGAGTAACTCTCCACGTCTTGTGATATACCAAGGTTCTTTAACTTGAGTAGTCATAAAAAGTGAGAGGTAGAGGGTTTATATGAATGAGTTTTCCAAAAGTCCAAGACTTCTTGATGAAGCACTTCTAACGTCTGAGGCGTCAATTCACATTTTAACGGAATGTGATAAATCCCTTTGGAAGGTTGAGTGTTAACGGACAGAAGAAACACTCTCTTCGTGGGTTCATGGACACCTGCTAAATATGTAGGAGCCGTAATCTTAAAAAGATTTTCGCAGTTTCTCTTGTTAACCCTAATACTTAAGCTTTGATCATTGACTTCTTTTTGAGTAGTTTTAACTTGAATAAAGAAAAAAGGAACTGCATTTCCTACTCCACAAAGCTCCACGTAATAATCAATGCCTGGCCACTTATCTCCTAGAGTTCCTGGATTAAAAAGTGGCTTGTTGAATTGATTCAGATTTGTCATTGCTAATTCAAAGGTTCTTTCCCCTCGCCGACCAATTATATTAGAAATATTTGTGGGCATGGTTTAACTAATTGCAAAATCAACTTTGAAGTTTTGAGAAGAGAAAAGCAGTTTTGTGTTTAGGGGGCAATTTAAAAAGCTAAACCATCATTAAATCCAGTTCACTCACCTGGGCTTTGGGTTCTGTGGGATTGAGGTAGAAATCAGATAATAAACTAAACAAATCCCGATCCTGGGCATCGGTGGGGACAACCCCTTCCGGTTGGGACAAAATTTGGTCAGCAATGTTTAAGTAATAGTCACAAACGTAATCCAGGGATGGATCGGATTCAGCCATTTCAAATAGCGTCTTGCCTTTGACCCGTGATACCCGAATGTCTTCAATCAGGGGCAAAATTTCCAACACCGGCATGGGCACTGCTTCTACATATTTATCGATCAAATCCCGCTTAGAGGTGCGATTGCCAATTAATCCGGCTAGGCGGAGGGAATGAGTACGGGCTTTTTCCCGAACCGAAGCAGCAATACGATTGGCGGCAAATAAGGCATCAAAACCGTTATCGGTCACGATCAGACAGTAATCGGCATAGTTCAACGGCGCGGCAAAGCCTCCACAAACCACGTCCCCTAGGACATCAAACAAAATTACGTCATATTCATCAAAGGCATTGAGTTCCTTGAGTAATTTCACCGTTTCGCCGACGACGTAGCCGCCACAACCTGCTCCCGCTGGGGGGCCACCGGCTTCGACGCAATCCACCCCGGCGTAGCCTTTATAGATGACATCCTCGGGCCAAATATCTTCGTAGTGGAAATCCTTTTCTTGCAGGGTGTCGATGATGGTGGGAATGAGGAAGCCGGTGAGGGTGAAGGTGCTGTCATGCTTGGGATCACAACCAATTTGCAGAACTTTTTTGCCTCTTTTAGCCAGGGCTGTGGAGATGTTGCAACTGGTGGTGGATTTGCCGATGCCGCCTTTTCCGTAAACTGCGAGGGTAAGTGTCAAGGGAGTTGCTCCTGGGATGTCGGGTTTGGGATGACAGCGTTTTTTACCGAATCGGTTTGCTGTGTTGATCTGCATTATTAGCGAGGTTGGGGGGAATGAAAAAATTAACTTAGCTTAAAATCTGGCTTTATTTGACTTATTTAAGTTTTATATGCATTTTAAAACTGTATAAATAAGTTTCACTCCTTATAAATAGCTTTTAATTTATTTTGTGTTTTTAATTTTATTAATTTTGAACAAAAAACAAAAAGGCATTTTGAGTAACTTTGCTTAGGGCGATCGCCGTCCTATCCCCTAGGCATTTTCTGGGGTTGATCGATTATGGTCTGGGGCACTTTACCTATAAAAATCAAGGCTTTTGTCGTTTTGGTTAACCCGACTTTCCGACAATGCACTTATCCAAGGGGAACGATTCAGTTGGTCAAAATCTCCGATAGCAAACCTTGGGGGTCAATTCCAGACACGTAAAAATAAATAAATGTGAATTTTTGCCAAACTGCCCTCAAACTGACTTATTTCGCAACGTAACTTAACGACCCCGGCGGGATCCGCTAATGGAAGGGCGACGACGGCGGGGACGCGACTCCGCAAATTGATCACTTATATCCCGAAAAATATCGCGGCGGGCGATCGGATAGTCCCCTACCCACAAATCCAATTCCGGCAAATATAAATCACTAATCTGATCAATGCGCTCCAATTCCGCATCCTTTGATAGCAATAACAACTCTGCGACCATGCCTTTCCGAATAGCCTTATAGGTTTTCTTAACCGGCGCTTGCACCATCGTCCTAAATCCTTGGCGATCGCCGACTTCGAGATTGACCCGCCGTTCCCGATTTTCCACAATCACCAATTCTCCAAACTGGTTAGCCTGTTGGGTTTCACTAATTAACTCTTCCGTAATAAAAATATCCAGCACCCGACCTCGCCAAAACCCCAGATAGGGGAAACGCCGGTAACGATTATTACGCACACTAGCCACATAAACCGGCGCCCAAAGCCAATACATACCACCGATAATAAAGCACACTAATTCCACCCCCTGGGCCCCATGACCAAACACCACCCCCGTCAACCAAATTGACACCACAATCAATAAAGAAATAAGTAATCGTTGCAAGACGTCATTCACCCTGCCCCAAACAAACGAATACTGGGCCCCCGTGGCAATCATCGGAATAACCTGATCAAAGGTTTCGCGGGTTAAGGGAATGAGCATGGCACTCTCAGTAAGGTAATTTCAGTCGCATTATAGCCGTTGGCCCCAGCGCCCATCACCCCTAAATTCGTAGCAAAAAATACAAATTACCGCCCCCTGACTCTTTACGATGGGTAATTGGCGTAATGCAAAATTGTAATTTATCTGGCTGACTATCAGGAGAAAAAATGGCTAAGACCCCCCAGGAAATTCTCAAGTGGATTCAAGACGAACAAATTAAAATTATTGACCTCAAATTTATTGACACCCCTGGTATCT
>JBJOGT010000323.1:0-3226 GCA_046048115.1 Cyanobacteriota bacterium
GATCGCCACCTACGAGATCCCCTATGGGCTGATCCTGAATGTTACCCAGCTTGTAATCGGGTTCAACGAAGTGATCACAGGAGTACAGGTCGCCGTTATGTTCTAGGGCCACCGCATGACCACAGGTGGGTTCAAAGACGCACATCCCAGAGGGCGCACCGATCCATTTGCTGACAGCAGCTTCAAAGGTTTGTACAAATACCTTGCCCACATCATGGCGCACCCATTCATCAAAGATGCTGATCAAAAAGTTGCCAAATTGTTCGGGTTTAACGGAGCGATCGGAAACCAGAGTTCCCTGTTGGTGGAGGGTGCTGCCGTCCTCGTTTATCCGCTCAATAATGGGGATGAACTGAATCCAACTAGTGCCGACTTCATCCCGAAGAAATTGATAGACCTCTAGGGGATGATTGCCATTGGCCGCATTCACGGTGGTCAGGATGTTGTATTCCACCCCATGTTTCTGCAAGAGCCGCAGACCCCGCATCACGTTATCAAAGGTCGGTTTCCCCGCTTTATCAACCCGATAGGCATCATGGAGTTCCCGTGGCCCATCAATACTCAACCCCACCAGATAATTGTTTTCCTTTAAAAATTCACACCACTCATCGTTGAGTAACGTACCGTTGGTTTGGATCGTATTCTCAAAGGTCATGCCTGGCTTGCGGTACTTCTCCTGGTAGGCGATCGCCTTGCGAAAGAAATCGACTCCCATGAGGGTAGGTTCTCCTCCCTGCCAGGCGATCGTTACCTCTTTTGTGCGATGGGTTTCGATCAGTTGGCGGATATAGGTTTCCAACACCTCATCCGTCATCCGAAACTTGCTGCCAGGATAAAGCTGTTCTTTGTCTAGAAAAAAGCAGTAGGAGCAATTGAGGTTACAAATTGCGCCAGTTGGTTTAGCCAGAACGTGGATGCGGGGAGGAGTTTTGGGCTGGGTCATAGGGGGATATTGGTGGCTGAAGGTAGATCAAGGTCAAAATACGGTAAAATTGTTCGCCCCAATAATAATGTTATCCTTTGATTGCTTCACGATTATTTAGCTTGGCGATCGCCTTTGTAAAACAACTGAGCAACCTGATGTCACCCTACCAATACCCGTCGGTTCAGGCTATACAAAAATGGCAAACTTCTAGCAAGTCAACAATTCTTTACAGAGCGTCGGTGATAATTGAGGGTTTTTGCCATTGCTAAAATTAAGATAATGTTATGGTTCAAAAATTTCAGCCGCCAACGGGGCAAAAGCTTATCCATCAAGCGTTTCAAGATGCCGACGAAATGGCTGAGGTGCTGGGGCTTACCCTCAGAATTACCCCATTAATACTTGCCCCCTACGCCTGTGAAGTAGTGCAATTCAACCTAGGAGGCATGGCCTTTAACTTTACGAACAATGCTGTGCCCTTGCGAGTTGTGGGGCCGAAACCAGCTGGAGTCGTCAGTTTTTCTTTCCTCCTCAATCCGACAGATGAGCAGAAATTTATAGCCCACAACTGTCCAATCAATCGGCAGATGCTGTTTGGGTTCGACTCTGAGCGGGAGGTTGATCTCATCATGGCTGACTCGGTTTTATATTGCTATATTGCTATCAGCATCGCCCTACTAAATAAATATCTCTGCCTGATGCAACGGGACGACCTTGATGCCAGGTTTTTAGCGCAAAATCAAGTCTGCATTCCAACGACTATTGGGCTGCTTCAGGTCTTTGTCCAGGAACTCTATACTTTGGTCGTTAACCAGACTGCTTGCCTCGCCAACCCAGCTTTTCAAAGTCTTTTGCAAGAAGACTTCATTCCCCTCTTGATTCAGGCCATTCCGCCTAAAGGGCGGCTCCCCGCAACGTCTAAACGCACCTCACGCCGAGGTGATTTAGTCCGACAAACGGAAGCATTCCTAGAAGCCAATCTCCACCAACCCATCACCCTGGCCACCGTTGCAAAGAGCATTTTTACCAGCCAGCGCACCCTAACCTATGCCTTCGACCAAATTCTGGGTATCTCCCCCATGGCCTACCTCAAGATTTTGCGTTTGCAGGCGGTGCATCGATTGCTAAAAATGACAGTACCGGAGACTAAGACTATTTCGGCCATTGCCGCTGAGCACGGTTTTTACAGTCCGGGTCACTTTGCTCGGGACTACAAGACCCTGTTTGGTAATAGCCCCAAAGAGACGCTGAAGCGATCGTGATGTCACCTCTCCATCAGTCGTTTATCAGTTTTTGGCGATCGCCCAGTGGCAGGTTTCGTGATCGCCTCTCTAATTCAAAAAAGACAGCAGGCTCAATAAGCATTGCCACAAAGATTAGCTATTCAGAATTGCCATACAAAGAAACTAGGCGAGCAACAATTACAGTTAGAAAAATTGCCCCTGCCATTGCTTCAAAATTTGCGAGAAGCATCACCCACCTTACTGTGGGAATAATGCCGCCATAGCCAACTGTAGTTAACGTAATTAAACTAAAATACATTGCCAAATTCCAGGGTTGTAATTGATACTCCCTTGCCGCACTAACTTTAAAGGCATGGGGATCTATTTGCCAAATCATAAAATAAATAAATGACCAGATAATACCGATAAAAAGATAGGAAATAATCGCCAAGACGATAGTGTTACTGGTTACTCTTTGTCTATGGGCTAATGCCTGAACAGTTGCGAACCATTCGTAGCCAAAAAACAAGATTTTAATAACAGTAGCAGTGACCAAGAAAAAACCACTTAAACCAGGAATCCACTGAAAGTGGAATATCAAATCAGATAAAAAAACAATTGAAATTAGGATGAATACAATTTTTGTCCTTTTTTTAGAATAGACACGATCATGACGATAGAAGTCCCTAATCGCAATCAAAAATATGGTAGCCAAAAAAGTTACATTAACAAAGAACAACTCAAAGGTATTTTTACCAACAATCGCAATACTAATACCAATTACAGTAATGATTAAAATAATGTAAGGATTTGTCAATTGTTTCAGCATAAAGATTTTGTATTATTTGGCAAATTCCAGGAGCATTTTTAATATTCGGAGGGGCCGAAACAACAGCTTTGGCGATCGCCTTAGTGTCTTCAAGATTTGGCATAAAGAAATGGCAAGGCGGCTAGATTACTCCCCCACATTCCACAAAAAATATCTAGATTTTTGTCGAAATAACCATCAATCAGTTAGATCAAAAATTGATTGATTTTATAATTACCCCCATAAAACTAATGAAGCCAATTCCGAATAAAG
>JBJOGT010000324.1:0-4281 GCA_046048115.1 Cyanobacteriota bacterium
ATTCCTTGATGACTCCCCGCCTTGCTGAGGCGATCGGGGTCGATACCGCTGACCTTAATCCCCGTTCCGTTGCTCGTAATTTATCTGGTCAACTTCGGCCGAAACCACCATTAAATTTTATCAATCTGCAACAACAAACCCAATCTCTAATCGCTGATCTAGAAACCGGAGCCAACCCCGACGAGCAGGTAGCTGTCCACAAGCTCAGGGCGGTCGAGCACCAGTACCAACGCATTTTGGCGGGGATTCGTTTAGAACGTCATTCCTCAGTGATTTTGAAGCAATTTGAAACCCATCCCCTCGATGCACTCCTGGCCGCTGTTCAAACAGGACAGGAACTTCAGCAACTAGTCAGTTCCGATACCTTGCTGGTGGACTATCCTAGCCTTGCTCCTCTGTTAACGCTCCATAATATTTTGGCGCAAATCCATGAACGTAACCGTTTCCAGCATCGGGCCTCTGTCACCTGTCTGCAACTCAGTCCCGAGGTTGATAACCTAGAACCGTTGGTTTTAACGGCCACTACCAATGGCAAGGGTCGTATTTGGTCGATTCAAGGACAATTAAAAGCAACCCTACGAGGGCATCAAGCCCCCATTACCGCCGTGGAGTGGAGCCCAAATGGACACTATATTGTCACCGCATCGGCGGATAACACGGTCAAATTATGGAATCGCCAGGGGGAAATTTTAACCACTCTGCGGGGCCATACGGATTGGGTCAGAAGTGCCCATTTTAATCCCCGCCATGAATTTATCATTACGGCCAGTCGGGATAATACGGTGCGGTTGTGGAATTTTGCCGGGGAGCAACTGGCTCTTTGTGAAGGTCACACCAATTGGGTCAGGAATGCAGAGTTTAACTGTAATGGACAAATTTTACTCTCTGCCTCCCGGGATGGTACGGCCCGGATTTGGGATTTAGAAGGGCGGGAAGTATCTAGGTTACAGGGTCATACCAGTTGGGTTCGCAATGCCCAATTTAGTCCGAATGGTCAGTTAATTGTGACGGCTTCGGCGGATGGAACAGCTCGAATTTGGGATCTTACGGGACAATGTTTGGTGATTTTGAAGGGCCATCATAATTGGGTTCGTAATGCTCTTTGGAGTCCTGACGGTCAAATGGTGGTGACGGCTTCTAGCGATGGCACAGCCAGAATTTGGAGCGTCAAAGGGAAATGTTTGGCAACGCTTCAGGGTCATCATCAGTCTATCCATGATGCCCGGTTTAGCCCGGGGGGGGAGTGGGTTGTGACCTGTTCGGTGGATGGAACCGCAAGATTATGGAGTCGGGGGGGGCATCTGGTGACGGTTTTACGGGGACATCAAAAGGATGTCTATCATGGGGACTTTAGCCGGGATGGTCAGTTTTTATTTACGATTTCTGCCGATCATACTGCTCGACAGTGGGATATTTCCCCCAAGCCGGATATCGTTTTGACCGGCCATGGCCATTGGGTTCGCCATGCCCATTTCAGTCCTAAGGCTGATAAGGTACTGACGGTATCGCGGGATAAAACCGCCCGGTTGTGGAATTTGCGTGGGGAGGCGATCGCCGTATTAGAAGGCCATCAAGGATGGGTAAGGGAAGGACAGTTTAGTCCCGATGGGCAGTTGGTGGCAACGGCTTCGGCGGATAAGACGGTGCAATTGTGGAACATCATGGGGAAAAAATTTGCCACATTACGGGGTCATCAAGATGCGGTACTAAGTGTGCGGTTTAGCCCCAATGGGCAATATATTGCCACAGCGGGCAAAGATGGCAGCGCCAGGGTTTGGAATACGACCGGTCAGGCCTTAGCCATCCTCAAAAACCATCGCAAGGCAATCTTTGCTGCGGAATTTAGCCAGGACGGTCAGTTTATTGTGACGGCGTCGGATGACCATACGGCTAGGATTTGGGATATTGTCGGTCGGGAATTAGGGGTATGTCAGGGTCACCAAGGCCCCATCTATGATGTGCAGTTTAGCCCCGACAATCAATGGGTACTAACGGCGTCAGCGGACTATACTGCGAGGATTTGGGATTTTTTGGGACAGCCGCTCCAAACACTGTCGGGTCATCAAAGTATCGTTTATCAAGCCCAATTTAGCCCGGATTCCGATCTGATTGTGACGGCGTCAGCGGATCGCACTGCCCGGATTTGGAACCGGGAGGGCAAAACCTTGGCGGTGTTATACGGGCATCAAGGCTTGGTCAGTACGGCCCAATGGAGTCCCGATGGGCAATTAATTGTCACCACCTCCAATGATGGCACCGCAAGGGTTTGGGATCGGCAAGGGCGGGAATTAGCCACGTTACAGGGTCACCATAATTGGGTGCGATCGGCGGAATTTAGTGGGGATGGGGATTGGGTGGTAACGGCTTCCACGGACGGGACGGCACGGTTATGGCCTGTGGCAAATCTAAGCCAGTTAATTGACCAGGGGTGTGATTGGCTTGAAAATTATCTTTTGCATAATCCCTTAATACAAGATGCAGATCGGGCGATGGCTCTTCGGTCTGCCCATAACTCCTTACCTCCAACCTTGGGGGCCAGGGGCAATGATTACCCTGACGACTAATTACCGTCGATGCGCTGAATTTTAAAGTCCGGTTGTCAGCGTGAGCGGTATCGCCTCTGGGGACAGGAAAACCCCTTGGGGCTTTTTAAGGGTTATTACTTTTGAACTATGACAAGTTACCTTTGCCCATTGATGTTTTAGTTTGCTTGCCCAAAGGGGGCGATCGATGGCAAGATTTGGCTATTCTTTTGTTTTCTGCCCATGTCCCGTGCCAAGGCCCTACAGGCTTATTTGTTGGTTCGTTTACTATTAGCACCGTTGATGTTGTGGACGATTGTAACGGTGGTGTTTTTACTCTTGCGGGCAACCCCTGGTGATCCCGTGGATGCAATTTTGGGTAATCGGGCCCCAGAAGCGGCGAAGGTAGCAATGCGGGAACAGTTGGGACTCAATAAAGCGTTAATTTGGCAATATTTTGATTATTTAGGGCAGTTGTTGCGGTTCGATTTAGGCAATTCCCTAACGGATAAAGGGCAATCGATCGCCGGCTTGATTGGACAACATTTTCCGGCCACGGCGGAGTTAACGGTGTATAGCTTACTGGTGGCAGTGGCGATTGGGGGAGGCGTGGGGATGCTAGCAGCGATGCGATCCGGGACGGCGATCGATGCGGGGGGAAGAATTTTCGGTATTATCAGTTATTCTCTACCAATTTTTTGGGTAGGCATGGTGTTGCAATTAATTTTTGCAGTGCAGTTGCGGTGGTTTCCTTTGGGGGGACGGTTTCCATTGAGTATCGATCCCCCGTTGACTTGGACGGGTTTATATACCCTGGATGGTCTTTTACAGGGACGTTGGCTGGAAGTCGGGGTGGCATTATACTACTTGATCCTGCCCTGTTTGACCCTAGGCATTTTGCTGAGTGGCATTTTTGAGCGCATGGTGCGGGTTAATTTACAGCAAACTCTGAGGTCGGATTATGTGGAAGCAGCGAGGGCAAGGGGCATTGGGGAAGGGCGAATTTTATTAGCCCATGCCTTGAAAAATGCCTTGATTCCGGTCATTACGGTGTTGGGGCTAACCTTTGCGTCTCTATTGGGCGGAGCGGTATTAACGGAGGTGACTTTTTCTTGGCCAGGGTTAGGCAATGAGTTGTATGAAGCCATTTCCCGCCGGGATTATCCCACCGTCCAGGGGTTAATGATTTTCTTTGGGGCGATCGTGGTGGTGGTGAGTTTGCTGATTGATTTGGTTAATGCCTACATCGACCCCCGCATTCGTTATTGAATTTGTTATTGATCTACGCTTTTAATTTACATCTCTGCCCTGATATATTTTGCTCATCTTCATCAAGCTGGCCTAAATAGTGAGCCACACAGGTATTCACAATGGGATCAAGTCGATCGCCGCCCAGGCTAGACGGGGGCAAGATTGGGAATTTGATGAAGTTGTTTGGGTGGCATTAACCCATATACTCACCTTCTTTTTTAACTCAGGATATTTAAACACATCGGAAACCCTATTAGAATTTCCCTCCCATGCCGATATTCCCCCCAGTTTGTTAGCTATGGCACCATGGCGATCGGACTTAGACTCCGCCCCAGAAAACGGTTAGAAATTTCCCCCCCGGCGATCGCCTAACGCTAGATTCCCTCAAATGGGAGGGAGTATTTTGTGAAGATTGGTTAAGGATTGAGCCGGAATAGCAAGTCCGGGGTAGACTCATGGGAATGTTGTCCGTCAACCCTGAACGGCACATTTATGAGTAGCTTTACAG
>JBJOGT010000325.1:0-2873 GCA_046048115.1 Cyanobacteriota bacterium
CTTGCCTAAATGGGATATTTTGATTCGCCCTCTTTGACGAGGACTTTCTTTTTTGGAAATCGCCTAATGTCAACACAGGGATTAGAATTTTGCTTTAACTCGGGTTAGGGCAGCGACTGATATTAATCATGGTAATTCTTGAATCATTTAAGGCTAATTGGCGGGAGCACTGGGATCCTTCATCATTTCTTCTACTTGCTTTTCTCTTCCCTCGCTGGGACGTTTAATATCTGGGTCTGGTACAGCCCCCATTAATTTTTGGTTGATGACTTCCCTAGTATTTTTACTATAGGCACTCCATGGTTTGGGTAAGAACTTATCCCCAAAGCCCACAAACACAAAACCGGCGATCGCCACAGGAATCGATAATTTCCATAGCAGCTTAAATAAAGTTCCCATAGGTTTCCCCTAGATTAATTCATTAGCCTCCACCTGGGAATCATATACCAGGGAAGATTATCCAATGTCATCAAGTTAATGCCAATAACCCTTGTTTAGGCAACAATTCTATTTTAACCAGGAGAGTTTAGAACAGAAATGCTGTCCTCTAAAATTTGATTGACTGTTGAGTCACCGCAAGGGTGGTTTAAACTGAATAGCATCGGGCTATTTTTGTCCCCCTGTCGGCGGACTTCCGTACAGACCCCATTCCTTCACCCCAAGCGATTTCGAGAGGATAAATAAGACATGGGATTATTTGACCGTCTAAGCCGCGTCGTTCGTGCTAATCTTAACGACCTTGTCAGTAAAGCTGAAGATCCAGAAAAGGTTCTCGAGCAAGCTGTCATTGATATGCAGGAAGACTTGGTACAACTCCGCCAAGCCGTTGCCCGCACAATTGCTGAACAGAAGCGGACAGAGCAACGCTACAACCAGGACTTCGCCGAAGCCCAGAAATGGGAAGAGCGGGCAAAATTAGCCCTAAGCAAAGGGGATGAATCACTGGCCCGGGAAGCCCTGACCCGGAAAAAAAGTTTATCGGATACCGCTACGGCCTATAAAACCCAACTGGATCAGCAGACCACGATGGTTGAAAATTTGCGTCGTAACTTGGTTGCCCTAGAAGGTAAAATTTCCGAAGCGAAGACCAAAAAGAATATGCTGCAAGCTCGGGCTAAGGCAGCGAAAGCAAATGCTGAATTACAACAAACCTTAAGTGGTATCGGAACCAGTAGCGCCACCGGGGCGTTTGAGCGGATGGAAAATAAAGTCCTCGATATGGAAGCTACCTCCCAAGCTGCGGGGGAATTAGCGGGTTTCGGTATTGATCAGCAATTTGCCCAATTAGAAGCTAGCAATGGTGTAGAAGATGAATTGGCTGCCCTTAAGGCCTCAATGAGTGGTGGAGCCTTGCCCCCTGGAAGCACCAGTGCTACTCCCCAACTAGAAGCAGCCCCCGCCGATGCTGTCGCAGCTTCATCCCCCCAAGATGATGCGGTGGTGGATGCGGAATTAGAAGCACTGCGTCGGAAATTAAATGAGTTATAACGCCTCAATCACTGCCGAAGGGCGAAAATAAGGGGCCAATCCATCAAAATAGACCACGAGGAGACTGTCTCGGGAAAACTCCCCATCAAGAACAGTCTTCCTTTGTTTTTATCTATCCTTATCTTTGGTAAAAGGCCATCAATCCAGCGTCAATTTCGTGCGATTATAGGTTGAAAGTAAAATTTTATACAGTAAAAGAGTTCTTTGCGGACATTATGAGTTTACTAGAAATTATCGATGCCGAGTTTGAACAGGAAACCCAACAGCAAGACAAACCCGTTCTCGTTTATTTCTGGGCGGCTTGGTGTGGCCCTTGTCGCTTGATGTCCCCCGCGATTAAGGCGATCGCCGATGAGTATGGCGACCAGTTAAAGGTATTAAAGTTAGAAGTTGATCCCAACCCGGCGGCGGTGGCCCAATGCAAAGTCGAAGGGGTTCCAGCTTTAAGGCTATTTAAAGAAAATAAAGTTGTTCTGTCCCACGAAGGGGCGATCGCCAAACCGAAGTTATTAGATTTACTCAAAACGGAATTGGAATTTATCCAGGCCTAAATTTTAGCTTTGGCAAAAACCGCCGCCATCGTAAAAGTTAGGCCGGGAAAGTAATCAGCTTGGATGGGCTGGTCGCCTTGGTACGTCAAGGGGGGTGAGTCTGGGGCAAAAATGGTTAAACTCCGGTTACGGTCACTCACAATCCAAACCTGTTGCACCCCAGCGGCAAGGTAATCCAGGGCTTTAAGGGTCATATCTTCAAAAGACTGCCCAGGGGAGAGAATTTCCACCACTAATTCCGGCGGCACAGGACAGGCGTCATTGCCTAGGGGTAAATCCGCAAGTTTGGCATCGGCAATGTAACTAATATCGGGAACCGGACACCAATCAACGCCATGGCGTTTCAAGCAAACTGCCCATTCTGTATAGGCTGATCCGGGATTAGCATTATGGGGCGACGTTCCCCAATCCTCAAGGATTGACCAAATAATGGGTTGTAATCGGCTATGAATTCGTTTGGATGACAGTTTGGCGATTGCCTGGCCATCTTGGTATTCGTAGGTGATGTCCCCAGCGGGGAGTTGTAAAAATTCGGCCAGGGTTAGGGAGGGGGCTGTGGGAGTCTGGAGCATAGCCATTCTGGGCGAGGAGTTGTCTAAATTGGATTTAAAGTGGGCCGAAGCCTTTTTTCTTCATTGCTTTTTTTCGCAGGCGGGCAGCTTTGCTAATTTTGCCGTCGGCCAATGCCAGTCTTAGGGTACGTCGATTTTGATAGGCTTTGATCTCATCGGCTAAAGGGTGATCCTGTTCGATCTGGAGGTGAGTTAAGGACATGAGCAAAGGCGGCTTGTCCTCCTCCTGCTTTAAATCACACATAATGCCTCCCGCATCCCC
>JBJOGT010000326.1:0-4032 GCA_046048115.1 Cyanobacteriota bacterium
CGCTATGAATAATGACAACTCCACGGTTCACGCCCAAGACCGATCCCCCTGCCCCTACCAACCCCGACATTGAAGCGTTAACGCCAAAGACCGATTGACATTTTCCTGGCAAGATATTACTGTATAACCAATGAGTTAAATAAGAGCCTATGTTATTCCGGCAACTGTTTGATCCCGAAACCTCAACCTACACCTATTTAATCGCCGATCCCGCTACCAAAGATGCGGCGTTGGTGGACCCGGTGCTGGAGCAGGTGGAGCGGGATGAGAAATTATTGAAAGAATTGGGCTTAACACTGCGTTTTTGTCTAGAAACCCATGTCCATGCTGATCATATTACCGGAGCAGGACGATTACGGGAAATAACGGGGTGTCAAAATTTAGTGCCCCAATTTGCAGAGGTAGCCTGCGCCGATCGCCATTTAAACGACGGGGAGGTGATTCATGTCGGGGCCATTCCTATCCAGGCGATCGCCACGCCGGGGCATACCGATAGTCATCTGGCCTTTTTAATTAATCAGACCCATTTATTAACAGGAGATGCGCTGTTAATTCGGGGGTGTGGACGGACGGATTTTCAGAGTGGGGATGCGGGCACTCTGTATGATGTAATTCAACAGAAATTGTTTACCCTCCCGGATGAAACCTTGGTGTTTCCTGGCCATGATTATCGCGGCCAAACCGTTTCTACCATTGGGGAAGAAAAGCAATTTAATCCCCGTCTAGTGGGGCGCGATCGCCAAGGATTTATTGACTACATGAACGGTTTAAACTTGCCCGATCCTAAGAAAATCATGGAAGCGGTTCCTGCTAATCAACTCTGTGGGCAAAGACTGATTTCTGTTTAACTATGATTATCATCCCCAAGGATTATTAAAATGTCCAAACGTCAATCTTCCTGGTTTCTAAAAATCTTAATTTGCTTCAGTGTATTGCTGCTATGTGTTATTACTATCCCCAGCAGTCCGGCCTACGCCCTAATTCGAGAAACCGTTGAAAAACCAGGTCAAACTGTTTACCAATCCCGCCAAACCTTAAAAGATGAAAACGGTCAAACGTGGCAGGTTATTCTATTTAAACGGGTTAAACGGGACGCCGATCCCGACATTAATTTGCGTTTAGTGGGTTTTCCAGGAACCACAAGCTTTCAACATCCTGCCCCTTTGATCATTCATCCCGATGCTAACTCGCAATTTGAATTGGAAGATGCCTTTGCCCAGGAAAATCCAGGGGAAAATGTAGGGCAATATCTGATTTCTGATACCTTTCAAACCAGTCCGCCCAATAGCATTTGGGAATTAGACTTACCTTTGTTAGGGCAAACCGATCACATTAAAGTCCCCTACTTTGTTTTGCAGGAATGGCAAGAATTACTATCTAAAAATTAATGTTTAATAACCGAGTCTAACAAGCATTTAATCCTTGCCTTGGTTACCCTAAATTTGTCCATTACCCCTTACGAAAACCATGACTTCAACTCCAACTCCAACCACCGTCACCATTGATCCCAAAACCCTTGCCTCGTTACGTCAACAGGACGCAGTGACCCTGGTGGATGTGCGCGAACCCTTAGAATTTGTCGGTGAACACATTGCCGATGCCTATTCCGTTCCCCTTTCCCGTTTTTCCCCTAGTCAACTGCCCCAGAGTCCTGATAAAACCCTGGTGTTGTATTGCCAAAGCGGCAATCGTTCGGGTAATGCGTTGCAACAGTTAC
This sequence comes from Cyanobacteriota bacterium, assembly GCA_046048115.1. GTDB lineage: Bacteria > Cyanobacteriota > Cyanobacteriia > Cyanobacteriales > Microcystaceae > Synechocystis. The sequence continues at coordinate 1,718 of JBJOGT010000326.1, forward strand.
AAGCCGCAGGGATGGAAGGGGTGATCCATTTGCAAGGGGGGCTTTCTGCCTGGAAGCAAGCGGGATTACCCACAGTTAAAACAAAAAATGCACCGATTAGTATTATGCGTCAGGTGCAGATTATTGCCGGATCATTGGTGTTAACGGGAACCTTGTTAGGGGCATTTGTGGCCCCAGGCTTTCTCTTTTTAAGCGGCTTTGTAGGAGCGGGTTTACTGTTTGCCGGGGTGTCTGGCACTTGCATGATGGCCAATCTATTGGGCAAGTTACCCTACAACCAAATTAAATAACCTCCAGTCCCCCAAATTCTATGTTGCTTCAAGTTATCGGTTATTTCCTCGCCGGTTGTATTGGCTTGAGTTTAGGACTGATCGGGGGGGGCGGTTCTGTGTTGGCGTTGCCAATTTTGGTTTATGTGATGCAGGTTCCCCCCAAGTCGGCGATCGCCATGACCCTGGTGATTGTGGGCGCGGTTAGTTTTGTGGGGGTTATTCCCCACTGGCGCAAAGGCAATGTCAATTTCCCAAAAGCGTTTATCTTCGGTTCGGCTACCATGGTCGGAGCCTTTGGAGGGGCAAAAATCGCCAATCTCCCCTGGGTTTCGGCCACCTTTCAGTTAGTCTTATTTGCCTTTTTAATGCTGATGGCCGCTTTTTTGATGATCCGCAAATCCCGCCATCAAACCCCAGAAAAAACCGAAGTTGAACTGGAGTTAGAAACCTACCCCAAACCGGTGTGTAAATATTGTTGGTTGTGGTTATTAACGGAAGGACTAGGCATTGGCATTTTAACGGGTTTAGTCGGTGTGGGCGGAGGCTTTGCCATTGTTCCCGCCTTGGTATTGTTGGGAAAAGTGCCCATGAAAGAGGCGATCGGCACGTCTTTGTTGATTATTGGTTTTAATTCCATCGCCGGATTTGCCGGTTATTTTGGCCAAGTGCCCTTGGATTATCACTTAATGATTTCCTTCACGTTTATGGCGGGATTGGGCATTATTTTGGGAGCCTATTTATCCCATTATATTGATGCCAAACTGTTACAAAAAGGCTTTGCCTATTTCCTAATGGCGATCGCCGCCTTTATTTTATTTCAGCAACGGGATACCTTTCGGCCACGGGAGGTTAAAACCCAAGCGTTTTTGCCTGGGACTTCTTACTACCGAAATGAGTGATCTTCCCAGAATTTTTTTCCAAGGTTAGTTGATGGGTGATTCCAGCAGCCAAATAGCGCCGATCGCCCCATGATCGTGGTACTGCTGGGTTTGACGGTAGGAATCTGAACTTTCAGGATAAATTCCGGCAAAATCCGTCACCGTCCATTGATTAGATCGAAACCAAACGCGGCTGGCGCTGGTGTTGGCAAACGGGGTATTGGCAAAGGTAATGAATTCTCGGCTCTCCGCTTCTGGGTTGTAGCTTAATGTAGCTGGGCCATATTGGGCGATCGCCGCCTTGAGGGGCGTACCGGGGGCAACCCCTGCCGCTGTGCGATAGTGGGGATTGGTGACCATAATCATCGTAATTTTGGACTGGTCGGTAATGGGGCGTTCCTGAAACGTTTTGGGGTCAAGGTTATCAAAACCCAAGCTGAACTGGGCTTCTCCATCAACGTTACAGCGGATTCTGGATCAACTTGGCACACAAAAAACGGCTGTAATTCCCATTCTATAAGGGATTTACTGTGCCACTCGGATGCCGTAACCGCTGTAACCTGCATCCCGACCGGCAGATCCACGCCCAATGGCGTCGTTTTAAACTGACTATTCTTTGGCAGGAGGGACTTTAATTCCCCCAGAGTCATGCCCAATTTTGCTGGACCCACACTGTTGGCCGTAATTAACCAGTCCGTTGTTGGCGATCGTACCCCCAACGTTTCACAACCATTTTCAACGCCATCCACTAGGGTTGACGACAGGAGTTTTAGATCAAATCCATCCCAGTAGTAACTCGAATTTTGGAAACAGGTTCCCGCTCCCGTAAATTTATAGCTATTGGTGAGAATGCTGGTTACGGGATCAAAGGTGGGATAGCCCGCTAGGGAGAAATCGGCGCGACGCATCTCCACGGGGGTTTGGGTAGCATCCACAGCCACAAACTCATAATTGCCCTGATAGGCCGCATTAAAACACAACACACTAACCAAATATTGGGATTGATCACGGACATAGACCCTGGAACTTTCAAGATTTTGGGCTAAATCATCTACCCCGGAGCAAAGCCCCAATTCGGCTTGTTTATCTACCACCGCCGTGAAAATCCTCTCCTTTTCCGCCCCCTCTACAATCCGAGCCAAAGGCACATTACCAGCAACTAACC
>JBJOGT010000327.1:0-4218 GCA_046048115.1 Cyanobacteriota bacterium
TGATGGGCTTTATTGCATCCGTTTATGTTTGGTTCAACAACACCGCCTACCCCAGTGAATTCTATGGCCCCACCGGCATGGAAGCATCCCAATCCCAAGCATTCACCTTCTTGGTGCGTGACCAACGGTTAGGGGCAAACATCGCTTCTGCCCAAGGCCCCACTGGTTTAGGTAAATATTTGATGCGATCGCCGTCTGGAGAAATCATCTTTGGTGGTGAAACCATGCGCTTCTGGGATTTCCGTGGTCCTTGGTTGGAGCCTCTCCGTGGTCCTAATGGTTTGGATTTGGATAAACTCCGCAATGATATTCAACCCTGGCAAGTGCGTCGTGCTGCTGAATACATGACCCACGCTCCCCTGGGTTCTTTGAACTCTGTGGGTGGGGTAATCACTGATGTTAACTCCTTTAACTATGTGTCCCCCCGGGCTTGGTTAGCTACCTCTCACTTCGTCCTTGGTTTCTTCTTCCTCATTGGTCACCTCTGGCACGCCGGTCGTGCTCGGGCTGCCGCTGCGGGATTTGAGAAAGGGATTGATCGGGAAACTGAGCCTTGCTTGGCAATGCCCGATCTTGACTAGATCGTCCAGGTTTTTAATTAACCTTAGTTGATCTGTTTATGACTCCTGCCCTTGTGGTGGGAGTTTTTTTGTTGAAAAATTTCCTCGCACGATCGCCTTGCGGAGTTCTTCTGCACCGAGGATTAGGGGAGGGCAAACGATTAAGATTAACCATTGCCAAGGGGCTAAGGGGGCAGTGGAAAAAATTGTGTTCAAAAAAGCACTTTGGGTAATCAGCAAAATCAAAATCCATTCCACTGCAATGCCGAGCCAAATCAGAGGATTGGAGAAAAAGCCGAGTTGGAAAATAGAGGTTCTTTCGGAACGACAGGCAAAGACATTGCCATCTTGGCAGGCCACAATGGTGGCCAGGGTCATGGTGGTGGCTTGGGCGTAGATGGCGATCGCCGTTGCATGGGCCGTGTGGTTAAGGATGGGAGGAGTGAGGGCTTGTAATTCAGCGAGGCCGTAGCCATGATAAGACCAGACCAGGAAAAAGGCTGACATCCCCAATAAGGCTTCTAATAAACCGAGAAAGCCATAGGCGCGAAAAATGAGGGGACCATCTAGTAGGGGTCGGGTCTTGGGGCGGGGCGGTTGTTGTAAAATTCCGACTTCGGCTTTTTCGGTGCCTAAAGCCAAGGCCGGCAAGAGATCTGTCCCTAGGTCAATGGCTAAAATTTGCATAATCACCAAAGCGGGGGGAATTTTTAAGATCACCATGACTAAAAATGGTACTAATTCCGCCACGTTGGACGCCAAAATATAGGTAATAAATTTACGAAGGTTTTGATAAACGGTACGACCTTCTTCGATCGCCGCAATAATGGTGGCAAAGTTATCGTCGGTTAAAACAATATCCGCCGCTTCCCGGGCCACATCGGTGCCATTTTTACCCATGGCAATGCCAATATGGGCGGATCTTAAGGCCGGGGCATCATTAACCCCATCCCCCGTTACGGCAACCACCTGCCCAATGTCTTTATAGGCCTGCACCAAGCGCAATTTTTGTTCCGGGGCCATGCGGGCAAAAACGAGGTTAGTTCGGTATTTAAGAATTTGTTGGAGTTGGGCGTCAGACAATTCCGCCATTCCTTCTCCCGTGACAATGCGGGCGGTGTTTGTGACCAAGCCAATCTGACGGGCGATCGCCGCAGCGGTCAAGCCATAATCCCCGGTGACCATGGTGACTTTAATGCCTGCTTGGCGACACTGTTCCAAGGCCAATGGCACTTCTGGACGGGGGGGATCAAACATGGCCAATAAACCCATAAAGATTAAATTTTGTTCCAATGCCTGGACTGGTTCCGTTACTAATTCCTGGCCCCCTTGTCGGACTGCCACCCCCAATACCCGAAAACCTTGGTGGGCAAGACGATCATTAGCGGCGATCGCCTCTTGGGCATCGGTTACTGTCAACGGGGCAATCTGATCGCCCCGGCAAAGCTGGGAACAATGGCGCAAAACCTCAAGGGGTGCTCCTTTGGTAATGGCTACATTCGGACAATTATCCGGGTCAAATAAGTGACTTAATAAATTGACAGCGGTAGCTCGTCTTGCCAAAACCACCGTCATTAGCCGTCGCCGGGAATCAAAGGGAATTTCCCGCAACCGGGGTAACTGATGCTGTAATTGGGCCAAATCCAAACCGGCTTTTGTGGCAGCCACTAGCAGGGCCGCTTCGGTGGGATCGCCAATTTCCTGCCAACGACTGGGGTAGGTTAAATGCACAAGACGGGCATTAGAACATAAAGACGCTCCCAGCAGCAGCCAATTGACACGCCACGGAGCAATCAGGGTTGCTGGTATGTGAACCCCACCAGAGGATGGGTCGTAACCAGTGCCAGTTACTTCGACTAACTCCGGCGGTAAGGAAGGGGATGGAGAAACCGAATGGGGGTCAATTAAGTCTCGGGAGGCGATCGCCGGTAACCACAGATACCGCACTGTCATTTCGTTGGTGGTTAACGTCCCGGTTTTATCCGTACAAATCACCTGGGTAGCGCTCAGGGCCTCCACCGCTGACAGTCGCCGCACCAAAGCATTGCGTCGCACCATCCGCCGCACCCCGATCGCCAAGGATAAACTCACCGTGGGCAACAATCCTTCGGGAACTAGGGCCACAATAATGCCAATGGCAAAAATAAAACTCTCTTTGATGGCCATTCCCACCAGCAAATAGGCCAGAAAAAAGACCAAAACTCCCATGCTGATGGCGATCGCCGAAATCACCCGGACAAGGTGATCCACTTGCACTTCTAAATTACTCGGTTCCCGCTGAATCACTGACGTTAAATGGGCCACCCGACCAAATTCCGTTTGCGCCCCTGTCCCATAAACCACCGCCTTACCCCGCCCCGTCACCACCGTGGAACCCGCCAGCACCAGATTAAACATTTCTGATAAATTAGTTGGTTCTTTGAGGGGATGTTCCCCAGGGGGAATGGTTTTCCCCGAACGAACCGCCGCCACTTCCCGCATCGCCACCGGTTCAGCATTGCGAGCCACCGGCAAAGACTCCCCCGTCAACACCGACACATCTAAATACAGCCCATCCGCTGCAACCAAACGGGCATCCGCTGACACCCGATCGCCCTCTTCCAATTGCATCAAATCACCACAGACTAACTCCCGCGCCGGAATTTGTTTTAATTCCCCCTCTCGATACACGTTGACCTGAATCGGCAAAACATTTTTGAGGGCCGCCAACGCCTTTTCCGCCCGGAACTCCTGCCAAAAACTAAAGATGCCATTAATCCAAATCACCGCCCAGATGGCCCAGCCCAGTTGTGGAGTTCCCGAAATAAAGGCTAGAATCCCCGCTACCCAGAGCAACAGGGCCATAAAGTGACTCAGTTGATCCGTAAAGCGCAGCCACAGAGGCCGATGGGCGGGTTCTGGTAATTCATTGGGGCCAAACTTTTGCAAACGCTCCCAGGCTTCGTTCTCCGATAGTCCAATTTCTCTAATACCAAAGGATTGATAGACTTCCGCCGCAGATAAGGACCAAATTGGTTGATGGGGTAATTCCATGAGTCCCTGCTTACAAAAATAAATGCAGTATTGTCAACTAATCGTCCCAGGATCACCCAGGAAAAATACCTAAATGCCGTTACTCCATGCTAAGAGCCATCCCAGGAAACTGTCTGCCAAGAATCAGCCCGATCCCCTCGTCATTTTGCGATTTCTGACTGGATTGGGTGAGCAGTAATAAGATAGGGAGTAATTGACATTTCTTGACGCCCCCGTGAAAACCCTCGCCTATACTTCCCCTGCCGATCTGTTTGCTTTTCCCCTGGATGATTTTCAACGCCAGGCGATCGCCGCTTTGGATCAGGGGCAATCGGTGGTGGTGTGTGCCCCGACGGGATCGGGCAAAACGGTAATTGGGGAATATGCCATCTATCGGGCGATCGCCCAGGGAAAACGGGTTTTTTACACCACCCCCCTCAAAGCCTTATCGAATCAAAAGGTGCGGGACTTTCAAGAAAAACTAGAAAAATTAGGGGTCGAAAATGCCGATCGCCTGGTGGGTCTCATTACCGGAGACACGGTGATCAACGCCAATGCCCCGGTGGTGGTGATGACCACGGAAATTTTTCGCAATATGCTCTACGAAACCCCCATCGGCGAAGTGGGCACCTCCTTGGAAAATGTG
>JBJOGT010000328.1:0-2503 GCA_046048115.1 Cyanobacteriota bacterium
ACCGGCAAAGTCCAGGCCAAAACCGGTACGTTAACGGGGATCGTCACCCTCGCTGGGTTTGAATCAGACACGCCATTAGGAACTCTCGTATTTAGCATGATGGTTAACCAGAGCGATTTGGCAGCCCCGATATTACGGGAAGCCATGGATCAAATCTTGCTTTGGAGTGCCCAGGTGGAACCCTGTAATTCCTGACAGACTAACTTGCCTCTGTTTCAAGGCCAGGATGGGTTTGAGGAGGCGGGCAAAACCCTTGTAACGGCGAATTTTTCATGGCTTTGCTGAGATTTTTGCCTTGCAGCAAGACCCCAAATTTGCCTAAGCCCGTGGGATCGATTAATCGGTGCAATAAGGCCCGCCGGGAAAAAATTTCGTTTAAGTCATATTCCCCGCTGGATAGGGCCAAAAGGCGATCGCCAATGCCCAAATTCATCAAAAAGGGAGCCTGTTGGGTAAAATCTAGGCAATTCAAACCGGATCGTTCCCCCCATAATTCCAAAGCGGTGAAATTCACATGGGCCGTTAAATCCTGCTCTCCCAAATTGACAAAGGGATCATTGTGGTGGCGTTGTTGGTAATAGCATTGCAACGTCCCGCCGCTGCGTTGGGGATGGTAATACTTGCCGGCCGGATGGCCATAATCGATGCTTAAAATCCAACCTTGGGCTAACACTTGACTGATTTTTTCTAGGACTATCTGCGCTTCTAAATTCACTTCTGTTTCAAACCCCTCGGCATAGGGCGGACAGGTTAATTGCAAACCAAAGCTGGTGAAATAATCCACTAAATCCGGGGTAGAGAGATCGTCCCACACCGATTGCAAGCCGGATTCCGTCGCCACAATATATTGCTCTTGCAGCTTCCCTGCTTTGATCCCCACTCGATGTACCGGCAAGGCATCAAAAAATTCATTACTAAAACAACAACCCGTGATGGAATTGGGGGGAATCTCTGACCAGGTCAACCATTGTACTTTCGTTGTATCTTGCCAAGGACTTAACAAGCGTTGTTGTCGTTGGCGCAGGGCAGCGGATTCTTCAATGATCTGATAACAGATTGCCTGATAAAAATCGGGGTAAACCTGGGCTGCATAGTCCAAAACCACCTTGGCAAAAGCCCCAGTTCCTGCCCCCAGCTCTAACAAATCAAACCGATCCGGTTCCCCCAACCGTCGCCACATTTCCACAAATTGCTGGGTTAATAACTCGCCAAAATCTGGCCCCAAGGCGATCGCCGTTACAAAATCTCCCCGCATCCCGATATCAACTTGACCACCACTGTAGTAACCAAACTCAGGCTGATAAAGCACCCAAGCCATGAATTCCGCAAACGTTAAACGTTGACGCGGGGCATGATGAAGATGGTCAAGCAGAGCCGATAGAACAGATTGGGACATGGATAAAGATGTTATTAAGACCGTCACCTAAGTGAACATTAAAGTGTGTCTTAAATATTAGGCTAAATGCGTCTTCATAAAATTTGGGAGCAGCGGGGAAAAGGCACGAACCGACTCCGTGGGGGAATTGCCCAGTGGTGGTGGGACCCAGGGAAAGCCATCGCCTTAAACGGGGTAGCAATGGGGGTTCCTGTCACGGCGCTAGATTTCATTGTGGTAGGAATAATGGCTAATTAACCACTGCTCCGCCTCAGCTTTGGTGGTTAAGATCCCATCCAACGTCGCATAAAGGAGGGCGTCTAACATTTCCTTAAAGTGGGGGCCAGGTTTATAGCCCAAGCGCTTGAGGTCGTGGCCGCTTAAAATGGGCGTCACATGGCTTAATTGGGTCAAATATTGCCAAATACACCGCCTTAATTGCTTATTTCCCCTAGCGGCGACTAAAAATAAACTAATGCGATCATAGGATTTTAAGGTTCTGACAAGTTTGCTCGGCGTGAAAGTTTTGTCGGTGGGTAACGCTAGGGCGATCGCCGTTTCGGTCTGATCTAAGTGCGCCAGCCCGTCAATCAGGGGTTTGGGTAACTGCAAACTAGCGGCGATGATGCCCCGTTCCGATTGGGGTAAAGCAGCTAACAAAATCCCTAGGCGCAATAACCAATGCTCTAATTGGCGATCGGGATCCAGCAATCGTAACCACCGGGAGAGACACCGCACCTGCCACCAGAGGCGATCGTCTAAGGTTAACGCTGGATGCAAACATTTCAACGCCCCCAAATCCGCCAATAGGGTTAACGCATCTTTCCAGTAGGGCGCTTTCAAAATCACCGATAACTCGGCCTTTAAGCGGGTGGTCAAGGCCGGAGCCGGATTATTGGTTAACCGCAACCGCTCATAGACGCCACTTTCAATGGCATAACGGATATAGGTTTCCGTCTGGAGTTCCAACTCAAAACCTAAGCGCACCACAAACCGCACCGCTCGGTAAATGCGGGTGGGATCTTCAATAAAACTATTGGCATGGAGCACCCGCACCTGCTGATCTTGCAAATCGGTCATGCCGCCAAAGAAGTCCAATAAATCCCCCCGGCGGGGTTCCGTCAGGCG
>JBJOGT010000329.1:0-2665 GCA_046048115.1 Cyanobacteriota bacterium
GCCTCCCGGAGCGTGGCAGGGGTTTATCGGGGTAAATTGCTTTTTGCCTTACCGGGGTCTGAAGCTGGGGTCAAACTAGCCCTAGAAAAATTAATTTTGCCGGAATTACTCCATCTCACCGCCCAACTGGGAGGTAATTAGACCCAACGCCCTATTGGGTCGATTAAACCTAATAATTAACCGGAAGATGGCCGGTGCTTCCCCACGAAAGTGAGCTATCATCTGATTCACGTCCCATTGGAACCGAGGGCGTATTTTTGTTGTCTACACATTGTCCTAATTGTGATCGTTTCTCCTGAACAACTTTGGCAACAAGCCCTCGCCGAATTAGCAGAACAACTTACCCAACCTGCCTTTGAAACGTGGATTCAGACAGCGGTCTTGGTTTCGTTGGACAATGGCATTGCCCTCATTCGAGCGGAAAATCCGTTTATTCTCAATCACCTCCAAAAACGCTATCTTCCTTTATTAACTGATGTATTGAGTGATCTGTGTGGTCAAGGGATTACAGTACATCTAACCACTGGAGATCAAGATCAATATTGGGCGATCGCCAAAGAGACCAAAGCCAGCGGCCGCGATAGCAGTGGTCAAGTCGGCACGAAAAATGCAGTGGCCCTCAACCCTAAATATAGTTTCTCGCGGTTTGTGGTGGGGCCCACCAATCGCATGGCCCATGCGGCTTCCCTGGCAGTGGCAGAATCCCCAGGGCGAGAATTTAATCCCTTATTTTTGTGTGGTGGCGTTGGCTTAGGGAAAACCCATTTGATGCAGGCGATCGCCCACTACCGCTTAGAAATGTATCCCAAAGCCAGAGTATATTATGTTTCCACGGAACGCTTTACCAATGATTTAATTGCTGCTATCCGTCAGGACAATATGGAATCGTTTCGGGATTATTATCGTAAAGCCGATTTTTTGTTAATTGACGATATTCAGTTTATTAAAGGCAAAGAGTATACCCAGGAGGAATTTTTTCATACTTTTAATAGTCTGCATGAAGCGGGAAAACAGGTAGTGGTCGCGTCCGATCGCCCGCCGAAACGGATTCCCGGTTTGCAGGATCGTTTAATTTCCCGCTTTTCCATGGGACTGATTGCCGATATTCAGATGCCCGATCTAGAAACCCGCATGGCCATTCTGCAAAAAAAAGCAGAATATGAAAACATGCGCTTGCCCAGAGAAGTGATTGAGTACATCGCCTCCCATTACACCTCCAATATCCGGGAGCTAGAAGGAGCACTCATTCGGGCGATCGCCTACACGTCATTATCAGGAGTTGCCCTATCGGTGCAAAATATTGCGCCGGTCTTAAATCCCCCTGTAGAAAAAGTCACAACCTCCCCAGAAATCATTCTTACAATCGTCGCCCAAGCGTACCAATTGGAAATTGACGATCTATTGAGTAATTCTCGCCGTCGGGAAATTAGCCTTGCCCGTCAGGTGGGTATGTATTTAATGCGCCAACATACCGACCTCAGTTTGCCCCGCATTGGCCAAGCCTTTGGCGGCAAAGACCACACCACTGTTATGTACAGTTGCGACAAAATCACCCAACTTCAGCAAAAAGACTGGGAACTCAGCCAGACCCTAACCGAACTCAGTAACCGCATTAACATCGCCAGTAAGCCTGACCCCCAATGAACGATCCCTCCCCATTACCCGTCTCCGCCACATCCAGTCGTGCCCTGTACCATCAAGTTGCCAGTCTCCTGATTTATCAAGGGGTTTTTGACCATCCCATTGGGGCAGAATTTTTAACCCTCCTGCGTTACCTACACCACAACGACACCTCCCAGTTAACCGAAGCGACAGCTTGTTTGCAAGCCTATGGCAGTTGGTTTCGACGTTTAGCGGCGGCGGGGCTAAGTTGGCAGGATTTTTTACTCCAACGTTTATTGTGGGATGACAATCCTTTTAGTCAGTGGGTTCAGCGGTGTAATTTAGAGACCGTTCCCCCAAGTCTTAGGGAGGCCACCATCCATGATTTGAATTTGCTCCAGATGGTTTATGGCTGTCCGACGGAGCAAATTGTGCAATGGGTGATGATTGCTTCCCAAACCCATGTTGGTCTAACGCCTTGGCAAATGTCCAATGAGATCCAGCTTCCTATTCCCCCCGATCGGTCATGGGGAGAACATTTAGATTATTTTGTTCAACATTATCAACGTAAGGGCACCGGGGTGTTCGGTCAATACCGGGCGTTTGGTTGGCAGCAGGAGCAATTACATCCAATTTCCCATCCCGATCCCATTCAGTTAGATGATTTAGTCGGTTACGATGCCCCCCAACAAGCCCTCTGTCAAAATACAGAATGTTTATTAAAAGGACTACCGGCGTTGAATGTGCTGCTCTATGGTAGTCGCGGCAGCGGTAAATCATCTTTGGTGAAGGCGTTACTGAATCAATATGGCGATCGGGGGTTGCGCTTGATTGAAGTATCTTTAGATAATCTGACGAGTTTACCGACGTTGGTGGAATTATTACGGGATAAGCCCCAAAAATTTATTATTTTTGTTGATGATTTGTCCTTTGAGGAAGACGATGAGCGCTTTAAAAACCTCAAAGTAATCCTAGAAGGAAATGTGGTGGCCCGTCCCGACAATATGGTTATCTATGCCACCAGTAATCGCCGTCATTTAATCCGTGAATTTTTCGGCGATCG
>JBJOGT010000330.1:0-3796 GCA_046048115.1 Cyanobacteriota bacterium
TATCTCTGGTTGCTCAATGAATGGGATGTGGATGAATATTTAATTCTTTCTGGCGATCATCTATACCGCATGGACTATAGCCAATTCATCCGCCGTCACCGAGAAACCGGTGCTGATATTACCCTTTCTGTGGTTCCCGTTGATGACAAGAAAGCCCCCTCATTGGGGTTAATGAAAATTGATCACAATGGCCGTGTAATTGATTTTTCCGAAAAACCCAAAGGGGATGCCCTCAAACAGATGCAGGTAGATACCACCGTCTTAGGGTTGACGGCAGATAAGGCTAAACTCAATCCTTATATCGCCTCGATGGGCATTTACGTCTTCAAAAAAGAGGTTTTACACAGTTTACTGAATAAATATCAATCCTCCACGGATTTTGGGAAGGAAATTATTCCTGATTCTGCGAAAGAATATAATCTCCAAGCCTATTTGTTTGATGATTATTGGGAAGATATCGGAACCATTGAAGCCTTTTATGACGCTAACTTGGCGCTGACCAAACAGCCTAATCCTGACTTTAGTTTCTACGATGAAAAAGCACCCATTTATACCCGGGGGCGATCCCTACCGCCGACCAAGATGCTCAATGCCACGGTCACTGAATCGATGATTGGGGAAGGCTGTATTGTTAAGGACTGTCGTATTCATCATTCCGTGTTAGGCATTCGCAGTCGGGTTGAAGCTGGCTGTACTATTGAAGATACGTTGGTGATGGGTAATGATTTTTATGAATCGTCCCCAGAACGGGAATCGTTGCAAACCCAAGGTAAAATCGCCGCAGGGATTGGTTCCGGCACCACCATTCGCCGCGCTATCATCGATAAAAACGCCCGCATTGGCAAAAATGTCATGATTGTGAATACGGAAAATGTCCAGGAAGCGAATCGGGAAGAGTTGGGTTTCTACATTCGTAATGGCATTGTGGTCGTGATCAAAAATATGGCGATCGCCGACGGGACGATTATTTAACGGTTTGATATGACAGCAGGAACCCGAGTCTTTTCTCGACGCTTTGCGCCCCTGTGGGGACTCCTAAACCAATTGGACGGTCTGGGAATTCTTGCCTGGGGCATTCTGATGGTGAAATATTCTTTCTCCGGGGAATTAAAGTTATTGATCCATCCCAATTACTTTGCCTTGGTGACGGTAACGGGATTTATTCTGCTGTTTTTGGGGGGATTACGCTTATTTCAAACCCTCCGTCGCTGGTTTAAACAATCTTCCCGCAACCAACCTAGTCAGGATAGTGTTACCCATGTCACGGTTCTGCCCTTGGGGGTCGGAACCCTGCTATTACTTAGCACAGCAATTTTAGGTCTGCTCATTAGCCCGTCGGTGTTTGCCAGCCAGTTAGCCATTCAACGGGGGATTAGCAACACCTTACCGCCGACCCAGGTGCAAGCGGAAAGTTTTGCGGCCCAGATCAAACCGGAAGACCGTACCCTAGTGGACTGGATTCGTACCATTAATGCCTACCCTGAACCCGATGTTTATGCGGGGCAAAAAGCGAATATTACCGGTTTTGTAGTTTATCCCGATTACCTACCTGATAATTACTTACTGATCAGTCGTTTTATTTTGACCTGTTGTGCAGTAGATGTTTATCCGGTGGCCTTGCCCGTTAAGCTAGAGGGATCGCGGCAACAATATCCCCAGGATACTTGGCTAGAAATTCAGGGGAAAATGGTCACAGAAACCTTACCAGCCCTCTCCCAGAATCAGGGATCGGATTCTCCCCCAAAACGCCAGTTAGTCCTCGCGGCGGAGTCATTAAGAACCATTCCAACCCCCAAAGATCCCTATAGTTACGCTGATTAGTGGTTGATTTTCCCTTTGCTCTGGTTGCAGAGATCCCGTTGATTGAATTGAGTAAATGGGGAATCTGGAGGGGATTTAACGTTTTCCTCTAGTGAGTCAAACCGGGGGATGAATCAGTGGATTCGCCCTCATGTTAACAAGAACGAAATAATATGCAGCGAGAAGTTGACAATCGTACTTCTCACCCCTTTTTCTTGCGTTTTAGAACAGATTACGATAACCTTCCTGTTTAAAGATCTTTTAAAGTTAGGGGGCAATGGTGGCCTAAGGTAAGGACAGGATGTTGATCATCATGCTCCTACCCCAGGGTCATAGGAGATCATGGAATCATTAACCCTTGGGGTTAAACATTTTTTCCTACTAGTCAAGCGCAAATCCGCCTAAATATGTTTGATTCTTTGCCTAATACTGCTTCCTATCAAGCTGCTCTGATTACGGATCCCCTGATGGTCAGGCCGACGGATACGTTAGTGGAAGTTGTCCAACGGATGAATCAGGCCCGGCTGACCTGTGAGTTGGTGTTAAAACCGGATTCTCCTCCGAAGGTGTTGGCGGAGGCCCGGTCGAGTTGTGTGTTGGTGATTGACGATGGGGGAACGTTGCGGGGGATTGTGACGGAGCGGGATTTAGTCCGGTTGGGGGTTGAACAGCATAATTGGCAAGGGGCGATCGCCGAAGCGGTGATGACTAGTCCTGTGTTGGCGCTGCCCTTGGCCCAACTGACCGACATGTTTGTGGTGCTAGAGCAATTTCGAGTCCACCGTATTCGCCACTTGCCCGTATTGGATGAGGTGGGGCAGGTCGCGGGATTGATTACCCACGATAGTTTGCGCCTGGTAACCCGTCCCATTGATCTGATGCGTTTTCAAACGGTGGCTGATACCATGACCCATCAGGTGATTACCGCTTCGCCCCAGACAAGTTTATTGAAAATTAATCATTTGTTGGTTCAAAATCACATTAGTTGTGTGGTGATTGTGGAATCCCAAGACCAGCTTCCGGATAGTGTCCGTCCGGTGGGGATGATTACCGAAAGGGATTTGGTGCAATTACGATCATTAGATCTTGATTTTTCCGACTGCCAAGTCTCCCAGGTCATGGCGCAGCATTTGGTAACTGTCCACGGCCAAGATACGTTGTTGGAAGTGCAAAATTTGATGGAAACCCATCAGGTTCATCAGGTGGTGGTGCTGGGAGATGCGGGGGAATTATTGGGTCTTGTGACTCCGACCAATGTGTTGGGGGCGTTAAATCCGTGGGAGTTGTTCCGGTTAACGGAAAGTCTGGAAAAACGGGTGGCCAGTTTGGAATCGGAGAAAATTGCGCTGTTAGAAAATCAGACTAGGGCGCTGGAACAGGAGGTTGTGGCCCGGACGCGCAGTTTAGAAGAAAAATATCAACAGGAACAATTGGTCACGGAGATTGCTAACCAGATTCGATCGTCTCTGGCGTTGCCGGAAATTTTGCAGACGACAGTGACTGAAATTCAGGCTCTCTTCCACTGTGATCGGGTGGCGGTGTGGCAATGTGATGGTCATGGTATTTTAACGGCGATCGCCGAAGCTAAAACCAACCATGTGAGATCCCAGTTAGGGGAACAGGTCGATGATCCCTGTTTTCGAGAAAGGGGATTGGACAATTATGGGGCGGGGGAAATGTGGGTGGTGGCGGATTTTAATCAACAGACGATGACGACCTGCTACCAAGCCTTGATGGAACGCCTGCAAATTCGGGCCAAAATTTTGGTAGCCATTGTGATTAACCATCGCCTCTGGGGGTTATTGGAAGCCAGTGAAAGTCAATGTGCGCGGGAATGGTCAACCCATGAAATTAATTTGCTGCAAAGTTTATCGACCCAATTGGCGATCGCCATTGACCAGGCCCAAACCCACCAATCCCTTACCGATCTGAGCCAACAACTGGAGCAACGGGTGATAGAGAGAACCGCTAGTCTAGAAGCCACGCTCCAACAATT
>JBJOGT010000331.1:0-4660 GCA_046048115.1 Cyanobacteriota bacterium
AATTACGATCGCCGTTATGCCCCCTATACTTGGGAACTGCTGCAAAACTTCAAAGGGGGTAATGCCCTGTTTACCTTTCCGGCCACCCCTATTAAATGTGCCGGAGCGCCCCAAAAAATTATGTATTTGGCCGATGAAACCTTCCGCAAAAACGGGGTGCGGGATAAAACCCAGATTACCTATGGTGTCGCGGTGGGTAAAATTTTCGGTATTCCGGGCTACTGCGAATCCCTAGAGCAGGTGGCGGCGCGCAAAAACATTGACGTCCGCTATCACCACAACCTTAAAGCCATTAACCCCGACGCCAATGAGGCCACGTTCACAGTCAAAGACGGAGACGAGGTGACGCTTCCCTATGACATGATCCATGTATCTCCCCCCATGAGTCCCCCGGACTTTATCAAAACCAGTCCCTTGGCCGTACCGGGAGCAGGTTGGGTAGATGTGGATAAGTTCACCTTGCAACATAACCGCTATGGCAACGTGTTCAGCTTGGGAGATGCCTCTTCCTTACCGACCTCCCGCACAGCGGCCGCTATCCGTAAACAGGCCCCTGTGGTGGCGGCAAATTTATTGGCCCTATTAAATCAAAAAACCCTGAGCGATCAATATGGTGGCTATACCTGCTGTCCCTTAGTGACGGGCTATGGCAAAACGATCATGGCTGAGTTTGATTACGACAGCAAACCCAAATCCAGCTTTCCCTTTGATCCCACCCAAGAGCGTTGGAGTATGTGGTTAGTCAAACGCCATGTACTGCCCTGGTTGTATTGGAATCGGATGTTGAAGGGGGAAGACTTTGAACCGGATAAGTGGAAACCACTGTTGGGGAAATCCTAAGGCATCCATTGGGGGGCATAACCGGGGGTTAACTCCTGTGGAGAGACTTCTGCGTTAGCACCGATCGCCAAATCTTCTGGTAAAGAGAGGAGCCAAACCCGGCCATCGGTAATCGCTTTCTGGGATTGGGTCAGGATATCGCTGGGACTGAGGGGATTAGTCGTAGCCACTTGATCGAAAATGAGGGCTAAGCCATCAGGGGCAATGCTTAAATCCACTTCAGGATAATTGGGTAATGCCAACAGAGGGCGACTTTGTAACGTCTGGAGATCAACTAAAGCTAAATAGGGTTCCTCCGTGATTTCTCCACTTGCTTGTTGGACATAATCGGCCCGTAAACAATAGGCTGTATGCTGATGGCGGGGATCAAATTGACAATCCAAAATGGGATAAAGCCCCCGGATGATTTCCTGTTGTGTGCGGCTGGGCAGGTCATATAGTAACAATGAGTAGGAGTAATCAAGGTTTTGTTGGGTGACCAAAAGGCGATCGCCATTGGGGGAGAATGCCAAGGCCTCTGCCATTCCCGCTAACAATTGGGATGCCCCTGCCGCTACTTGTAAGGGAATAATCGCCACCCCTCCCTCTTGACTGACGGCCAGGCGATCGCCCTGGGGAGAAACAATGAAACGATCTCCTTGAATCCCCAGGGGCCGGGGACCCCCATTGACGGGTAACACCCATAGACCGGAATCTGCTGGATTTTGGCGATTTTGGCGGTTTAAAACGACCCCATTGCCATTGTCCGCCAGGATAATCTGTTGATTGTCATAATCCTGATTCTCCAGTAATCGTTCTAACTTACCTGGGAGTATCTTTGCCTGGGTATTATTGTTGTCAATGCCCGTAGTGACCGTAAATAATTGTTGTTGGGGATTACGGCGGGTAGGATCAACGGCGGTAAATAAAATGCGATCGCCCTGGGGATAAATTTGGAATTGACGGATGGTGAGATCCTTGGGGGTGAGAATGATTTTTTGAGGCTTTTGGGGATTGGTAATGTCGTAGAGTACCAGGCGACCCCGTTCTTGGTCATTGAGGCCGATATACACTAGGGCCCTGGCCCGACTCGTGATCAAGCTATTAAAATCCTGGGCTTGAAGGGCCGTGTTTTTTCCCGCTAGATTAAGGGTCAGTTGATAATTAGTCCCATAGCGAGGAATTTCCGACAACGTATAGAACCACTCCCGCCCCTGCCAACTAGTAGTACCAGGCAAGGGGGGATCAATGGTTAAATTTTCCTCGATCTCGGTGGGGTTAATGGAATGACTAAAGCGCATCATTAACCTTTGGGTTTGTGCCCCGATGTTGCTATTTTGCCAACTGTAATAGGTCACCCGCAAAGGACTTTGGTTCCCCCGCATTAACACCACCGCAATTAACATCGCCAAAATTAAGGCGATCGCCATAACAGTTTGATCAAATAGGCTTAACTTTTTGAGCAGTCCAGAGGGCTGGGGCAAACGTTGGTTCATAAACAATTAAACTTTTAAAGCCCTAACTTTCTACTTTCAGTTTGGGCTGATAGGTAGAGGCGACGTGTAATTCCTGCAACTGTTTCTTGTCCACCCGGGCCGGCGCTTCCGTAAGTAGGCAACTCGCTTGTTGGGTTTTGGGGAAGGCAATCACATCCCTAATCGAATCTTCCTGGGCCAATAACATCACCAAGCGGTCTAACCCGTAGGCAATGCCTCCGTGGGGCGGGGTGCCATATTCAAAGGCATCCAGCAAAAAGCCAAATTTTTCGTAAGCTTCCTCCATCGATAACCCAATGGTGGCAAAGACCTGTTCTTGCACCTCCCGCTGATAAACCCGCAAACTACCACCGCCAATTTCCACGCCGTTCATCACCAGATCATAGGCCTGGGCCCGGGCTGTTTTGAGGTCAGCTAAATCATCCGGATGGGGGGCCGTAAAGGGATGGTGCAACGCTTCTAGGCGTTTTTCGTCGGCATTCCACTCAAACATCGGAAAATCCGTAATCCAGAGAAGATTAATTTGGTCTGGATTAATCAAGCCCAATTGTTCTCCCAAAACCAACCGCAGACGGGACAAGGATTTATTCACCGTATCCGTATCCCCTGCGCCAAATAAGAGTAAGTCGCCGCTGACTGCTTGGGCTTCTTGTAATAAGGTTTTCACCTGGTCGGCATCTAGGTTATCTTTAATCGCACCGATGGTATCAATTTCACCGCTGTCCCGTACCCGGATATAGGCAATTCCTTTGGCACCGGCTTCCGTTGCTTCTCTAAATAAATCACCGCCGGGTTTGATCCGCACATTAGAAATGGTGTCGTTACCGCCGGGAATCCGTAATACCTTGACCGAGCCCCCCCCTTTCACCGCTG
Source organism: Cyanobacteriota bacterium (assembly GCA_046048115.1). GTDB lineage: Bacteria > Cyanobacteriota > Cyanobacteriia > Cyanobacteriales > Microcystaceae > Synechocystis. The sequence continues at coordinate 3,189 of JBJOGT010000331.1, forward strand.
CCGCAAATACTTTAAAGCCGCAATTTCCCATTAATTCCGACACATCCACTAATTCCAAGCCAAAACGGGTATCGGGGCGATCATTGCCATAACGGGCTATGGATTCTTGGTAAGTTAAGCGGGGAAACGGTCGGGGTAACTCAATTCCTTTAACGGTTTTGAAAATGTGACAGATTAACCCTTCATTTAGGTCGAGGATTTCCTCCTGCCCCATGAAACTCATTTCCATGTCCAGTTGGGTGAATTCCGGTTGGCGATCGGCCCGCAGATCTTCATCCCGAAAACAACGGGCTATCTGATAGTAACGATCCATGCCCGCCACCATCAGCAATTGTTTAAACAGTTGGGGAGATTGGGGTAGGGCGTACCACTCACCGGGGTTAACCCGAGACGGAACCAGATAATCCCGCGCCCCTTCAGGGGTGGAACGGGTCAAAATGGGGGTTTCAATTTCAATAAATTGTTCTTGATCTTCGAGGAAGCGCCGCATGGCCTTGACCACCTGGTGGCGCAGTTGCAGGTTTTGGCTTAACCGTTCCCGCCGTAGATCCAGGTAACGATATTTGAGGCGTACATCTTCGCGCACCTGCTCGGCTTCGTGGCTGGATATCACAAAAGGCAATTGCTTGTTCACCGCATTTAGTAAACTGATGCGGTCGGCGTAGATTTCGATCGCCCCAGTGGAGATTTTGTCGTTTAATGATTCCGCTGGCCGTTGACTAATTACTCCGGTGACCTCAATGACATACTCGTTGCGTAATCCTTCTGCCACGGAATAGGATGCGGGGGTTTGATCGGGGCTACTAGCAATCTGCACAATACCACTGCGATCGCGTAAATCAATAAAAATAACGCCACCATGATCCCGACGGCGATCGACCCAACCATAAAGAGTCACCGTTTCCCCGATGGGGGCTGAGCGCAGATCGCCGCAGTAATGAGTACGCATAAAGGTCAAATAAACTTAAAATGCTGGGTCGGAAGGATTGATTGTCGAAAGACAAGGGGCTTTTCATTATCCCATCCAGCAGTAACCCTGCCAATAGGGTTGTTGAGTTTACGGCGGTAGTAATGTTGACTAATTTTTAGTCAGTAGTTTGTCTAGGTGATTTAATGGGCGATGACGGGCTCGAACCGCCGACATCCTGCTTGTAAGGCAGGCGCTCTACCAACTGAGCTAATCGCCCCTGATTTAGATTTCTTTAGCATACCACACATGATCAACTTGACCTATGCCCCGGCAAAAATTTTTGGATGCCACCGTTTTGGAGACAAGGGAACAGGTCAGTGTGTTGAAGCCTATCCCTGCCCCGGAGACAATTAAGGTATTTATTAAGTGTCTGGTCGGCTCAGTGGGAGTCGTCACAGACTGCATAAACTTGCCTAGTTTCCCCAGGGTTGCTCCATCTCGGTATTATTGATCTGGCTGTAGCTGTAAAATCGCCGACACGATCGCCATACTTTCGTCGTAC
>JBJOGT010000332.1:0-3977 GCA_046048115.1 Cyanobacteriota bacterium
CAACCATTGGGGCCCAAAAAAGCAATGCGATCGCCCCGTTCAATTTCTAAGTTAGCCCCTAGAAACAAGACTTTATCATTAAAGGAATGGGAGAGGTCTTGGATTAGGGCCACTTGACGACCACTGCGGGGGGCGGGGGGAAAATGAAATTTAAGGGTTTTAACGTTGCCAATGGGGGCTTCAACCCGTTCAATTTTCTCTAATTGTTTTTCGCGGCTTTTCGCTTGGGTACTGCGGGTGGCACTGGCGCGAAATTTGTCTACAAAAGCTTGTTGTTTGGCCAACTCTTTTTGTTGGTTTTCGTAGGCACTAATCTGGGCTAATTGACCTTCTTCTTTTTGGGCTAAATAGGCAGAATAGTTACCCAAATAGGTGGTGGACACGCCCCGCTCTGTTTCCACAATTTTGGTGCAGAGTCGGTCTAAAAATTCCCGGTCATGGGAAATAATCACCATGGGCGTTTTTAGGCCCTTTAAATAAGTTTCTAACCATTCAATGGTTTCTAAATCTAAATGGTTGGTCGGCTCATCCAGCAATAAAATATCCGGTTCCTGGAGCAGAATTTTGGCTAAACTAATTCGCATTTGCCAACCGCCACTAAAGGAACTCACCAGGCGATCGCCGTCTTCGGGTTCAAAACCCACTTCGGGCAAAATGCGTTCAATTTGGGACTCTAGGCGATACCCATCTAAGCCTTCAAACTGGCGATGTAATTTGTCGAGCTTGTGAATTAACTTGTCTAACGTGTCTGGATCAGCTTCCTCCATGGCTTGATGTACTTGATGGGTGGCTTCCTGTACTGCATTGGCCTCCGTGAACACCGTCCACATTTCTTCCCGCAGGGTACGGGTCGGAACCACATCAAATTCCTGGGTCAGGTGGGCAATTTTGAGGGCGGCGGGGCGAATAATTTCCCCGGACGTGGCTTCGATTTCCCCCATGATGATCCGCAGTTGGGTGGATTTACCGGCCCCATTGACCCCCACCAGTCCGACCCGCTCCTCCGGTTTCACTTCCCAATTAACATCCTTGAGGACTTCCCCCGTGGGATAAATTTTGCGGATGTGTTCGAGTCGGAGCATGGGAAAAACCTACGGCTAAGCTGCGTTTCCAGTTTATAACAATTTGTAAAGGTCTCGGCGCACGACATCATAAATCAGCCTTGGTATTCACCCGGCGATCGCCGCCATCCCCAAAGCCAATCATGCGCTGAATGAATAAAAAAATGAATAAAAAGCATCAAGCATTTACTTTTGGTTACAAAACATACAAATCGTTACAAAAAAAAGCCTGACGCTACGAAGAGTGATTTTGCTAGCGCCTTGGTTCTTGTCAACTGTTCATTGTTGTCAGTTAGCCCAAGCAAAAAATGCTTAATTAAGCCTATCTACATCCCTTTTCGATCCCCTATGAGCAATCTTTCTCGCCGCAAATTTATTTTTACTGCTGGTGCAACGGCTGTGGGTGCCACTATCCTACATGGCTGTACATCTGGTAATACCCCCACCACGGAAGCCTCCCCAGAAAGCCAAGCCAGTCCCGTCGTTTCAGGGGCCGACGCCCCAGAAGTCACCGGCGCTAAGCTGGGTTTCATTGCTTTAACCGATGCGGCGCCCCTCATTATTGCTAAGGTGAAAGGCTTTTATGCGAAATATGGAATGCCCGATGTGGAAGTGCTCAAGCAAGCTTCCTGGGGTACAACTCGGGATAATTTAGTACTAGGGTCTGCTAGCGGGGGCATCGACGGCGCTCATATTTTAACCCCCATGCCCTATCTGATTAGTATGGGCACAGTGACCGACGGCAAACCGACGCCGATGTATATTTTGGCCCGGTTGAACGTCAACGGCCAGGGGATTATGTTGGGCAACAAATATAAAGATCTCAAAGTGGGCACCGATGCGGCTCCGTTAAAAGAAGCGTTTGCCAAAGTCACCGATCCCAAAGTGGCCATGACCTTCCCTGGAGGAACCCACGATATGTGGATTCGGTATTGGTTAGCGGCGGGGGGACTAGAACCCGGTAAAGAATTTTCCACCATTGTGGTGCCTCCCGCGCAGATGGTGGCCAATGTTAAAGTCAATGCCATGGAATCTTTTTGTGTGGGCGAACCTTGGCCGTTACAAACCGTGAACCAAGACGTGGGTTATCAGGCCTTAACCACGGGGCAATTATGGAAAGATCATCCCGAAAAAGCCTTTGGTATGCGGGCTGATTGGGTGGATCAAAATCCTAAAGCCGCGAAGGCCCTGTTAATGGCAGTAATGGAAGCGCAACAGTGGTGTGATCAGCCGGAAAATAAAGAGGAAATGTGCCAAATCATCTCAGGACGGGAGTGGTTTAAGGTTCCCTTTGAAGACATTATTGACCGCTCGAAAGGCATTTATAACTTTGGCAATGGTCAAGAGACCTTTGAAGATCAAGACATCATGCAAAAATACTGGATAGATAATGCCTCCTATCCCTATAAGAGCCATGACCAATGGTTCCTGACCGAAAATATCCGTTGGGGTTATTTGCCAGCAAGTACGGACACCAAAGCCATTGTGGATCAGGTCAATCGGGAAGATTTATGGCGGGAAGCGGCCCAAGCGTTAGGGGTTCCCGCTGATCAAATTCCTAGCAGTCCGTCCCGGGGCATTGAGACCTTTTTTGATGGCGTTACCTTTGACCCAGAAAATCCCCAAGCTTACCTGGATAGCCTAAAAATTAAGGCGATCAAAGCTTAGGATTTAATTCCCTCCATGGCAAGAATGGGGGGATGATTGCAGAATTTATTTTTTACTGTTATTGATTGAGTTGAAATTATGGCTAGTTCCACCGCTGGGATGCGTTCCCGTCGCAAAAACAATCCCCTGGGTTTTCTCTATTCCCAAAAAATTATTCGTCCCCTAGTGGCGATCGCCGTTTTGTTAGTGATTTGGCAAATTGTTTGTAGTGGCGAGAAATCTAACTTACCCAGCCCTGTGCAGGTTTTTGAGCAGACCTATCCGTTAATTATTAATCCCTTTTTTGACAATGGTGGCACGGATAATGGCCTAGGCTTGCAGGTCTTTGCCAGTCTAACGCGGGTCGCTGTGGGCTTCAGTTTTGCGGCAGTTATTGGTATTGGTTTAGGGATTTTAATCGGCACCAATAAGGTGATGTACGATGCCCTTGATCCCATTTTTCAAGTATTGAGAACCATCCCCCCCTTGGCTTGGTTACCGATCGCCCTAGCCTCTTTTCAAGAAGCGGAACCCTCTGCCATTTTCGTCATTTTCATTACGGCGATTTGGCCTATTGTGATCAATACTACGGTGGGGGTACAGCAAATTCCCCAGGATTATCGCAACGTTTCGCGGGTATTAAAGTTATCTAAAACCGAATATTTCTTTAACATTTTGTTTCCCGCCGCTGTGCCTTACATTTTCACCGGTCTACGCATCGGCATCGGTCTTTCTTGGTTGGCGATCGTGGCAGCGGAAATGTTAATTGGAGGCGTCGGCATTGGCTTCTTTATTTGGGATGCCTATAACAGTTCATTGATGAGTGAAATTATCATTGCCCTAATCTATGTCGGCATTGTCGGGCTGATGTTAGACCGCTTCATGGCCTTCCTAGAAAGCGTCGTTGTTCCCGCCTCCGAAAAATAGCCAACACCCTGAAATCTGATACCTGATACCTGATACCTGCCCCATGTCTACCTCCTTCATCGAAATTGACCACGTTGATCGCATTTTTCCCCTCCCCAACGGCGATCGCTACATTGCCCTCAAAAACATTGAACTAAAAATTAATCAGGGGGAATTTATTTCCCTAATCGGTCACTCCGGTTGTGGCAAATCTACCCTGTTAAATATGATTTCCGGGCTGGATAAACCCACCTTTGGCGGCGTTATTTTGGAAGGACGGGAAATTGAAGGGCCGGGGCCAGACCGGATGGTAGTGTTCCAAAATTATTCCCTGCTGCCCTGGTTAACGGTGCGGAAAAATAT
>JBJOGT010000333.1:0-3284 GCA_046048115.1 Cyanobacteriota bacterium
TGGGGGGGGAAAGTTGGATAGGACGGTTAATGACAAAGGGGGGCAGAATTTTAACGCCCACTCTCAAACGGCGAGTGGGGATTGGATCATCCTGGGTTGAAATAGTTTGGGCTAATCCCAAGAGACGGGAAACCCCTGGGTAAAAACTAATAGTCAGGACGAAAACAAAGGTGAGCCAACGGACGGCGATCGCCATAATTAAATTGTGTTTAACCCCGTCTCAATTTAAAAAATTAGCGGATTAACTGACCGCAAGCTGAGCGTTGATGGCCTCTGCCAAAAGATCGTGCCCCGCTGCCACCGATTCCACCCGCGACAGTTGTTCCCGTAGGAGGGCCGCCCCCGGAAAATCCTTACAATACCAGGCTAAATGCTTTCGGGCTTGGAATAGACCCCGCTGTCCTTTGTAGTCCCACAACGCTTGTAAATGTTCCTGGGCGCAGGTTAAACGGTCTGTCACCGTGGGGCGCGGTCGTTTTTCCCCAGTACGAAAATAATGCTCAATTTCCCCGACCAAAAAAGGATAGCCCAAACTGCCCCTTGAACACATCACCCCATCGGCCCCCGTTTGCTTTAAACACGCGATCGCCGCATCCACGGAGAAAATATCCCCATTGGCAATGACCGGAATCGAAAGGGCTTGTTTAACCCGGCCAATCCAGTCCCATTGGGCTGAACCGTTGTAACCCTGGGCGCGGGTGCGGGCATGGAGAGTTAACATCTGCGCCCCGGCATCCTGTAACCGTTGGGCAAATTCAACAATATTAATGTCGTGATCATCCCACCCCAGCCGGGTTTTCACCGTCACCGGCACATCCACCGCCGCCGCCACGGTTTTGACAATGGCCGCCGCCACCTCGGGTTGCCGTAATAGGGAAGACCCCCCACCCTTTTTGGTGATTTTATTCACCGGACAGCCCATATTAATGTCCACCGTTTGCGCCCCCTGGCTCACCGCTTTCTGGGCCGCCTGGGCCATAAAATCAGGACGGCAATCAAATAACTGGATACTAATGGGCGTCTCCTGGGGATCGATTTCCATCACCTGGGGTAACTGGCGTAGATGGTGCAATTCCGTCGCGCTGACCATTTCCGTGTAAAGCATGGACTGGGGCGCATAGCGCCGCACCAACCGTCGAAACACCAAATCCGTCACCCCCGACAACGGCGACTGCAACACCCGACTGTGTAACGTGAGCGTTCCCACCGATAACGGCGTGGCCCAAGGCGTCGGCGATCGCCCCGGTTCCCGAACCCGATCATTCATTGCCATAATCCCTCACCAGAAACCCCCCTTTCCCCATAATGGAAATCTGAAATCTGAAATCTGAACCTTAATACCGCACCTGGGAGTAAGCCGCTTCCGAAATCGTCGGAATTTCCGCATAGCGACCCAACAAGGATTGCACAATGCCAAAGCCACTGGAAGCTAAAGCCCCTAGAAACGCGAAGTTATACAAAGTTTCTGTGATCAAACTGTTACCAAAGGCCGGCTTAAACACATAGGCCAAAATGAGGCCAAACAATGACAATAAAATACCGATCAAAATTGCCTGCATGGCATTAAAACGGATGAAATGGGAAATATTACTGTTCCGTACAACCGCCATAAACAAAACAATGAAGATAATAAATGAGCCAAAGGGGAACTGATAATAAAACTGGAGTAACGGGGCGATCGGGAGATAAATAATCCCTAAAATAGGAAATTGTTGAAAGAGAAATTCCCCAAACACATAGGCATCCAGTAAAGGAATTAAATAAACCAAGGCACCAAAAAGTTTATCTTTTATGTCGGCTGTACTGTTTGTTGACATTTAAGGCTCCGCGAAAGACTAGGCAGTATTATTTGCTCGTTCCATTTTAGGTTGTATCATCGCCAAAAATCATCCTTGGGGACTAACCATAGGCAAACCAGGGGGATAGAAACTTTCCATCCGGGGCAATCTTGCTGAGTTCGGCTATGGGGGACGCCGGAAGGATCAACCAGTTGTGTCTTAAATTTATGGAGGGAATAATAGTAAACAACCATAAATTGAAAAAAGATATGCTATGCAATTCAAGGTGATCGTTTGTCGGGGTTACCAAAGTCTGGATATTGTCAAACATGGGATATCAGCAGAAGATAAGTGAAGGGATATCTCGGCTTTGTGATCAATATTTATACGGGTGTTTATCATCACCCCCCGACGGTAACTGCCGATGGACGGGTCTCTACCCAGTTTATAGTTACTCGCTAAAAATTCCAGCTAAACAGGCTTTAATGGCTTTAATCATACCACTAATGACTTAATGTTAATGGGTGTAAAATCTTTCTAATTTTCCATGACCTACGTTGACAAAGTGATTGTGTTTGATCTCGATGGGGTTTTAATTAATTCCGAAGACGCCAATTATCAAGCCTTTGCCTATGGCATTGAAGCTTTGGGATTACCCCGTCCCGATCGCCAGGCAGTTATTTCCCTCGTGGGTTTAAAAGCAACCCTGATGCTAGAAAAGCTGGGTTGTCCGGCGGCTAAAACCGGAGATATTTTTGAGCAATTTGTGAAACCGTTTTATATAGACAATCTGCCTAGGTTAGCCGCGCCTATGCCCGATGCCGAAGGGGTATTGGTCACCCTCAAACAACGGGGGTATCGCATTTTGGCCTGTACCTCCGGCGATCGCCCCATTCAAACTGCGGCTTTAAAAGGGGTAGGACTTTGGGATGCCATCGAAAAAATGCAAGCGGCGGATGATTCTCGCTTTTGTAAACCCGATCCCCGTTACCTGCAAGAATTATTGGCGGATTATGACTATCAAACCCTTTTGCATGTGGAGGATGCCGAAGTGGGCATTCGTATGGGGCAAGCCTGCGGTGCGGTCAGCATTTTTGCCGAATATGGTTACGGTTCTTTACCAGCGGATTTAGAGGTGGATTATCGTTTGGCTACCTTGACAGACCTATTGGCGATCGCCCTTTAAAAGGTTACTGACTCAGGGCTTTTAAGAACCGATTCAAATTGGCCATCATCCCCCCCCGTTTTGGGGTTGCATTGCCGGACTCTTGGCCATCCTTCGGATTAGTCGCTTCAATGAGTAAGCGTTCTAGGGCCTCCCCTGCGGGCTTTTCGGCTAGTTCGGTAATTAATTCATAGTCTTCATTGTTTTCCAGATAAACTTGCCTGGGGGACTGATGGGAACGCAACACCACTGCCCCATCCAGGGGACGAAAATAGTAAGCAGAATAGAGGGTGCTTAAAAAGCGAGTCCGTAATTGCCGGGCCGCGTAACCAATACCCACC
>JBJOGT010000334.1:0-5425 GCA_046048115.1 Cyanobacteriota bacterium
GTTTGGGGTTACTTCCTTTTTCTTTAAGCAGGTAAGGATGATGCTTTCTTCTGAGGCAGTAGGGAGAGAGTTGATAAAGCTAATTGAGAGAGTCGGGGTAGTAGCATCGGTTGCAACAGGCGAGCATCAAATTGACTCATTCGTTTTGCATTTTCTGCAAGGCAGGTCTTGAAAAATAAGTCGGCGGTCAAGTCATCCATAAAATGGCTGGCATCAGTGGCGGTAAAGCCTTCGCCGTTATCCGTAGCGCCGCCAAAGGCCCTAACTAGTTCCCGCAACGCCCGACCGTAATGCCAAAGGGTTTTAAATCCCCGCAAATATTGGGGATGACCTTTTTGCAGTTCCTCGTAGGTTAACCAATTGACAAAAAAAACAATGTGGCGAGCTTCTTCATTGAGCAAGGGATCAAAGATGGTAAACATGGTTTCGGGCAAATAGTGCGCTTGGCGGGCAATGCCGAACATGCCGAAAGCAAAAAAGGAGTCGAGGCATTCGGTGAAACCGAAGTCGATAAAGGTGGTTTCCATGTTGTGGGGTAATGGATTAATGGCCGGTATCTCGACGGGAATATCGTAATGGTTCACTAAAAATTCCAGCAGACGGGCATGGCGATATTCTTCTTCCCCTTGCAAGGCGATCGCCGTTTTAATGAGAGGATCATCAATGTGGTCGGCCCATGTAGACACCATCACCCCGGCATTACGTTCGGTGGAGAGGGCTTCTTGCCAAAAGGGAATACCCTGCAATTTTGCCAGATCAGTCGCATCTAAATCCGGCCAGGGTAAGTTAGCGGGCTCATAGTCCTGATAACTATCGAGAAAACTGTGACAAAACAAGTCTTTGTGCGCTTTGCTACCGAGTTGAAGCATGGCCATAAACTGATCGATATTCTTTACAGATTTTGATGAGAAATCATTGTAAGGGGCCTGGTGCCCCCAGGAAAATTCTGTGCCGATTCGCCTATTGATCTAAGGAATTGACAAGGTGGATTGTTTAGTTTTTTTAACTGGCGAGAAGGGGGAGATCAGGCTAATTGACTGAGTAACTCGGCGGTGATGCCTTGGGGATTATCTGCCTGCATAATCGCCCGTACGATCGCCACCTGTGTGGCCCCTGCTTCCTGAACCGCCACTAGGTTTTCTCCATCAATGCCCCCAATGGCAAACCACGGTACGGTGGCATGACGGGCAGCATAATTGACATACTCTAGACCCGCTGGGGTTTTTCCCGCTTTAGTGGGGGTGGCATAAACGGGGCCAACACCGATATAGTCTGCACCTTCGGCCATGGCCCGTTGCATTTCTTCGGGGTTAGTGGTGGAACGGCCAATGATTTTTTGTGGCCCTAATAATTGCCTCGCCACGGCGATCGGTAAATCCTGTTGCCCCAAATGCACACCATCGGCATTGACTGCTAACGCCAAATCTACCCGATCATTGACCAAAAATAGGGCCCCATAGTGTTGACATAATTGTTGTAATTCCTGGGCCCGTTGCCAACGTAAACAATCATCAGTCTCTTTATCGCGGTATTGTACCAACCGTAATCCCCCTTGCAACGCAGATTGGACGATCGCCGTTAGATCCTTAGTCGGAGAAGTGACTAGATAGAGCGACGTTTGTTGTAACTGATGCAGACGGGTTTGGCGTAGCAGTTGACTTTCTAGGACATAAACTTGGTAACGGATTTGTTTACAACTCGCTCCCATGCCCGGCTCATGGAGTTTGCCATATTCCTCCAATACCCGTAAGGCTTCCTGTACCCGACCAAGATTGGCATGGATTAGGACTTGGATACTTTGCCGCTGACTTTCCTGGGGATGGGTTAATTGGGTTCCCACATCATCAGGGGTATTACGGGCCATTTTTAAATCGGGATGGTGCCATTGGGCCAGGGCTTGGCGCAGGTTTTTGCACTGATTCGATAACTCTGGATCTTCTAACCCAAACCGACACCATTCTTCCACAGTGCGTAATCCTTCCCTAGCACGGTTGAGATTTGCATCCAAAATCCGGGCGATCGCCGATAAATGGGTCATAACCAATTTCCAGAAGAATATATACCTTTTAGCAAAATTCCTATAATCCTTACATCCATAATAAGCAGTGCCCAGTAATTCTAACTACGGAATTTTAAGCCAACTTAAATCCGCTTTATTGAGGGTAATTTCAATAATCAAGGGTTTGATCACGGTAACGGCGTTGGTAATTGGTTCCGTTGGGGATCGCCTAACGTAATCTCATCATTGGGGCCAGCAGCAAAATCCTGGGAAGAAATGCGCCAATGTTGAGCAATTTGTTGCAGCATTTTGTCCTGCTCCGCTCGCAGACGGTCAAAGTTTGGCCCACCGTTAATGATCGAAAACCAGACAGTTTCCCGCTCCTGGGTAGGAATAATACCCGCTAACGCACTGACTTCATTCAGTGTTCCCGTTTTAACCGTCAACCCCTTGGGCATACTGCGCCATTCCAACGTTCCTTGACGATCCCGCCCCATTACCGGAAACAGATCATCAATGTCCAGACCTTGGGGTTGGAGTTGGGCTTGTAGGGCTTGATATAAGCGAGTAACAGCCTGGGGAGAAAGGCGATTATCGACCCCCAAACCCGAACCGTTGTGCAATCGTATTTCCGAAGCCGGCATTTGGGCTAAGCGCAGAGCGGTCTGGATAACCACGGCAGGCCCCCCAACGGAATTAGCTAGCATTTCGGCCATATCATTGTTGCTGTAAATATTCATTTGTTTAACTAATGCTGCCACCGTTAAGGATTGATGATCAAGAATAGGTTGAGCGGTGGGGGGAATGGTGCCCTGGCGAATAACTTGACCAAGAATCTTGACTTGGGGGCGGGGGGTACCGGGAGGAAGTTCAGCAAAGGCTGTTTCTATCACCCCCGACCATTGCCTTTCATTAATAGCTTGTTTGAATAAGGCCCCGGCGATCTCTGGTTTGGTCTCAAAGTTCATGGCGAAGTTGCCCACAATGATTAAATCCCCGGTAATTTCCTGAATACCGAGTTGATTGAGTCCATTGCCCAGGGCGATCGCCTCTTCCCACACAAATAGAGGATCATAACCCCCCTCAATCATTAAATTGCCTTGTAAAACACCGTTTTGAACCGGGCCATCGGCATAAAACCGGGTAATAAATTGATGATTGAGTCCCCACTTGTCTAAAGCAGCTAAGCTTGTGGCCACTTTGGTTAAGGACGCAGCAGGGAGGGGCTGATTCCCATGGTGATCAGCCAAAAAGGCCCATTCTGACTGCAACCAAATCCCTTGGCGATCACGGTCATAACCTAAAGAGACTAGGCGATCGAGGTAATCGTTAATAATTTGCGTAATCACCGGATCGGTTTGGGTGGGAACATCAAACAGTTTTGCCGTTTGCCAGGCTACTTCCGTTCCCTGCAACGGTTGACCGTTCCCCAGCCCGCTGAATAGTCCCAAAATAGCAAAATTTAAAACCCGCATGAACATAAGCACCGCCTCAAACCCAAACACCTTACAACAGACGACCGATCAGCCCTTTGTTGACCTGTCCCCAGTTTATCCAAGGATTATAAGGGGCGATCGCCTCTAAGGCGAATTGATCAACTGATAAGAGTAGGGCAAACCCATACCCGACAGGGTAAAAATGTAGGAATCGCATTAGGGAGTTAGGGATGGGGGGAATCTCAAACAAGGGACTAGACTGTGGTTAATGTACCTAAATTTTTCAGTGGAGGGAATGGCATCACCTAAGTACCCTTTTTTTGATGATTCACATAGGGGCACTGGTTTGATAAAAAGGCGTCAAGGGAGAGGTTGTAAAGATAGATTTCCAAAATTTCCTGGGGCGATCGCCGCTAAATTTGCCATCCTGAGGGACAATCAAAAGGGTTGAAACCTTGACGAGGTCTGATTAAAGGAGAGTGTCCAATGGCTAAAGTCATGATTGTGGGAGCGGGGGGCGTCGGAAGTGTGGTTGCCCATAAATGTGCCGCCCTAGACGACTTTTCCGATATTTTGTTAGCGAGTCGCACCGTTGCTAAATGCGATCAGATTGCGGCAAGGATTGGTTCGGACAAAGTTAAAACCGCTGCTTTGGATGCCTTTCAAGTAGCTGAAACCGTTAAGTTATTGCGGGAGTTCGACGCAGATTTATTGATTAATGTGGCCTTACCTTACCAGGATTTGGTATTGATGGATGCCTGTTTAGAAGCGGGGGTCGATTACCTGGATACGGCCAACTATGAACCACCGGATGTAGCTAAGTTTGAATATAAATGGCAGTGGGCTTACCAAGATCAATTCAAGCAAGCAGGATTAACGGCCATTCTGGGTTGTGGTTTTGATCCGGGGGTAACAGGGATTTTTACTGCCCATGCCCTCAAACATCATTTCGATCAAATTCACACCCTAGACATTGTGGATTGCAACGCCGGCAACCATGGCCAAGCCTTTGCCACTAACTTTAACCCCGAAATCAATATCCGGGAAATTACCAAAAAAGGCCGCTATTATGAAAATGGCCAATGGCATGAAATAGATCCCCTCTCTGTTCATCGCCCCATTTCTTACCCCGAAATCGGCGATCGGGAATCCTACCTGCTCTACCACGAAGAATTAGAATCCTTGGTCAAAAATATTCCCACGTTGCAACGGGCCAGGTTTTGGATGACTTTTTCCGAGGCTTATATTACCCATCTACGAGTGTTAGAGGCCGTCGGCATGACCCGCATTGATGAGGTGGACTATCAAGGACAAAAAATTGTACCGCTACAATTCCTCAAAGCTGTTTTACCGGAACCCGCATCCCTAGCGGAAAACTATGCAGGGCAAACGTCCATTGGTTGCCATATTACAGGCGTCAAAGACGGTAAACAAAAGACCTATTATATCTACAATAATTGTGACCATGCCGCTTGTTTTGCGGAGGTGGGTTCCCAGGCTATTTCCTATACCACGGGGGTTCCCGCGGCCTTGGGGGCACTGATGATGGTGCAAGGGCAATGGAAAAAACCGGGGGTGTTTAATGTGGAAGAAATGAACCCCGATCCGTTTTTAGCAAAGTTAGGCCCTTTGGGGCTGCCTTGGCAGGAAGTCATTAATGCCCCTTCTCCCTTTGCTGATTGAGTTTGATTTTGATGACTGGAATGAACACCGCTTCCCCCAACCCGATCGCCGTCTGGGTCAATGGCGATCTCCGTCAATGCCCGACCCCTGTTACCCTACCCAACTTTTTAACCGACCAGGGATTTAATTCCCGTTTAATTGCGGTGGAATACAATGGCGAAATTTTACACCGTCAATTCTGGCCCAAAACTTATTTAAAAGACGGCGATCGTCTGGAGATCGTAACCATTGTGGGGGGCGGCTAAATCTCAGATGTTGTTCCCCCTCTCTGGAGATCATTGGGAAAGATCGCATCCTATCAAAAATT
>JBJOGT010000335.1:0-3148 GCA_046048115.1 Cyanobacteriota bacterium
AAACGGCGTTAAACCTGGCGGTGTCGTTGTCGAAGTCGGGAGCATTGGAAAAATATGGGGTTGAGCTGATCGGGGCAAAATTACCGGCGATCGAAATGGCGGAAGACCGGGATTTATTTAAACAGGCCATGGCCCGGATTGGGGTTCCTGTTTGTCCGTCCGGCATTGTTAATAATATGGATGATGCCCGGCGTATTGCGGCGGAAATTGGTTCCTATCCATTAATCATTCGACCGGCGTTTACCCTGGGGGGAACGGGGGGAGGCATTGCCTACAACCAAGAAGAATATGAAGAAATGGCGCAGTTTGGGCTAGAGCAGTCGCCGGTTTCCCAAATTTTGGTGGAAAAATCGTTGTTAGGTTGGAAGGAATATGAGCTAGAGGTGATGCGGGATTTGGCGGATAACGTGGTGATTATCTGCTCCATTGAAAACTTTGACCCCATGGGGGTTCACACCGGGGATTCCATTACCGTTGCCCCGGCCCAAACCTTAACGGATAAGGAATATCAACGGTTGCGGGATTATTCCATCGCCATTATTCGGGAGATTGGGGTGGAAACCGGGGGATCGAATATCCAGTTTTCTGTCAATCCGGCCAATGGGGATGTGATTGTCATTGAAATGAATCCCCGGGTCTCGCGGTCTTCGGCCTTGGCTTCCAAAGCAACGGGATTCCCGATCGCCAAATTTGCGGCCAAGTTAGCGGTGGGCTATACCCTCAACGAAATTTCCAACGATATCACCCAGAAAACCCCGGCCTCCTTTGAGCCGACCATTGACTATGTAGTCACCAAAATTCCCCGCTTTGCCTTTGAAAAATTCCCCGGTTCCGAACCGATTTTAACCACCCAAATGAAATCCGTGGGGGAAGCGATGGCGATCGGGCGCACGTTTCAAGAATCGTTCCAAAAAGCGTTGCGTTCCTTGGAAACCGGGCGGTTTGGCTTTGGTTGTGATCGCCCGGAAAACTTACCTACCTTGTCTCAACTCCGTTCCCATCTGCGGACGCCCAACCCAGAGCGGGTTTTCTCCGTTTACCATGCGTTTATCCTGGGCATGACGGTGGAAGAAATCCATGAACTGACGGCGATCGATGTCTGGTTCCTCGATAAGTTAGAAGATCTGGTGCAAACAGAAAAATACATGAAACAGCGCAAATTAACGGATCTCACCGCCGCCGATCTGCGCTACATCAAACAACAGGGTTTCGGCGATCGCCAAATTGCCTTTGCCACCAAAACCAGCGAAGATGAAGTGCGGGCCTACCGTAAATCCCTCGGCATTATTCCCGTTTATAAAGTGGTGGATACCTGCGCCGCCGAATTTGAAGCCTTCACCCCCTATTTTTATTCCACCTACGAACCCGAGGAAACGGAAGTGTTGCCCTCAGATAAGCCCAAAGTAATGATTCTGGGAGGCGGGCCCAACCGCATTGGCCAGGGGATCGAATTTGACTACTGCTGTTGCCACGCTGCCTATGCCCTCAGCGATGCCGGTTACGAGACGATCATGGTTAACTCCAACCCCGAAACCGTTTCCACCGACTACGACACCAGCGATCGCCTTTACTTTGAACCGTTAACCAAAGAAGACGTTTTAAACATTATTGAAGCGGAAAATCCCGTCGGCATTATTATCCAATTCGGTGGCCAAACCCCCTTAAAACTTGCCGTTCCCCTGCAAAAATACCTCAGCGATCCAGCTTGTCCCGTCCAAACCCAAATTTGGGGCACATCCCCCGACTCCATCGACACCGCCGAAGACCGGGAACGGTTTGAAAAAATCCTGCACGATTTGGAAATCAATCAACCCCCCAACGGCATTGCCCGGGATTATGAAGAGTCCCGCGTGGTGGCTAACCGCATTAGTTACCCCGTTGTTGTTCGCCCCTCCTATGTACTGGGGGGTCGAGCCATGGAAATTGTCTATTCCGACGAAGAACTGGAACGGTACATGACCTATGCGGTGCAAATTGAACCCGATCATCCCATTTTGATCGATAAATTCCTGGAAAATGCCATTGAAGTGGACGTGGATTCCCTGACTGATAAAACCGGCAAAGTGGTCATCGGCAGCATCATGGAGCACATCGAAGAAGCAGGCATCCATTCCGGCGACTCCGCCTGTTCCATTCCCTACACCAGTCTTTCCGACACCGTGCTCAGCACCATCCGCCAATGGACAGAACAACTGGCCAAAGCCTTAGACGTAGTGGGATTGATGAATATTCAATACGCTGTCCAAGGGGATACGGTTTACATCCTAGAAGCCAACCCCCGCGCCTCCCGCACCGTTCCCTATGTCAGTAAAGCCACCGGGCGTCCCTTGGCAAAAATTGCTTCTTTAGTGATGTCCGGCAAAACCCTGGAAGAATTAGGGGTAACGGAAGAATTTATTCCCCAACACGTTGCCGTCAAAGAAGCGGTATTACCCTTTAGCAAATTCCCTGGGGCCGATACCTTACTGGGCCCCGAAATGCGATCCACCGGGGAAGTGATGGGCATTGACAGCGACTTCGGTAAAGCCTTTGCCAAAGCGGAATTGGGGGCCGGGGTAATCCTAGCCACCACTGGCACGGTGTTTATTTCCATGAGCGATCGCACCAAAGAAGCCGCTGTCCCCGTCGTTAAGGATTTAATCGCCTTGGGCTTTAAGGTGGTCGCCACCGCTGGCACCCAAAAAGTGTTAGTAGACAATGGCGTTGAAGGCATTGAAGTGGTCTTAAAACTCCATGAAGGTCGTCCCCATGTCATCGACTGGATCAAAAATGGTTGGATTCAGTTCATTATCAATACCCCCAGTGGCGAGGAATCCCAACTCGATGGCCGCACCATCCGCCGGGCCGCGTTGGATTACAAGTTACCAATCATCACCACGATCGCCGGAGCAAAGGCCACCGCCGCCGCCATTCGTAGTTTGCAGGATCATCCCTTAGATGTAAAAGCCTTGCAGGATTATCTGGGCTAATTTGTTAGAGTCAATGAGTTAGGCTGAACATTTCAGTTCAGCTTGTCTCACTCATTAGAAGTTCAAGCACTATAGGTATACGGTTCATTGTTATGGATTCAATAATAACTAGTGAGGATCAAGAAACTGTCAATATTGAAGAAGATTATGATGGAATTGAGTGGGAAATTGAGAGTAGT